>JANMHA010000046.1:0-73924 GCA_031374925.1 Pirellula sp.
AAAATCGGTCACATCGCCATCAGACCACATCAGACCGAATGCAACCATGTCCGACGGGGGCTCTCGTTACAATGTACACCTGCACGCGAAGGAAGTCCTCGGGCTTGGCTGACCTTCGAGGCCACGCAGGATCGCTTTGTCCCTGGGGCGACTGTCCAGGGATTGCCGGTTGGCCTCACTTTCATGGGCAAGCGATGGAGCGAACCGACGTTAATCAAGTTTGCATATGCCTTTGAGCAAAAGACCAAAGTCCGCAAGCCGCTTGAGTTCATCCCTTCCTTAAGTTGGTGAAGCAATTAACGCGATCGTACATTCCGTTGGTCAGGCCGAAAGTCGGATGTCGTACTTCTTTTAAGTAGATTGGCGTAACCCGATACTGCCAACAGTTCGTCTCGGGATTTCATTTCGCCCTTGATTTCTGTGCCGGAATTGGGGAGCAAGGCCTTGAGAACCTCGCGGGCAGCGTTTTGGTGCAGGCGATGCTTGGGATGTGCAGTCTGCGCACTAAACGTCTCCTCCAAAAAAGTGACGCCAACTCCTTTCGTCCCGCCGACTTCTTTCAGTACGGCAGGTGACCACTCCTTGCCGTTCATCATTTCGGCGAAAAGGGCCAGACGCACGCAGATGACTTTTCCATCTTCCATCAGGCCAGCAACGGTTTGTTTCAGAAAGTCCCTTTGTTCTTTCGTTGAGTCGCTGATGTTCTCGGGAAGCCTTCCAAATGCTCGACCGAATGCTCCCAACACTTTCCTTGCATGATCGAGGTCAAATAAGTCAGCCAATGCCGTATTCTGGCCTTGAATCAACTCAACTTCCAAAGCGCCCATGAACCTGGTTGCAGCCAGCCAGAAATCATCTCTTACCATAACGATGCACTGCACCCGACCTCCATCGCATTGCCGTAGTGCTTGCACCAGATCGGTGTTTTCCTCTTCCTTCTTGGCGTGCAGCCATTGCTCGAACTGGTCCAGCACGATTAGCACTTTCTTGCCGGCTGGAATCCCCTTGCCTCGCCTCAACTCTGCCAGCTTCTCCCTAAGAGTCAGGTTGTCTTCCAACGCAGGGCAGCGTTTCCTGAGGCCACGTAGCAGACGCGTTTCCGTTTCCTCAGGTGTGGCTTCGATGTAAACAGAGATCACCTCCTCAGAAAGCCGGGGCAACAGTCCTGCTTTGACCAACGACGACTTGCCGCAGCCAGATGGTCCGTAGATCAAACCCACCTTGAAGGTGTTGTCAGGATCCGTTTCTTCGATGCGAGTCTTCCAGAACCGCAGACTGTCCGGCAAGCCTTCTCGATCCCTTGGTCCTGGCAGCAGTTCCAAGAAGAAATCGGCATCGTGGGCGTCAAACGAACGAAGTCCTTTCGGCACAATCTTGATTGGCCGACCATCAGAGGAGACTGTTCCCAAAGATGCCGAGGAAGCGGCAACCGAACCGACCGACGATGAATCATTGTGAGAGGCATGTGGTTCCGAGGCGATTCCACCCGGCGATGTGCCGCTCTGGATCACCGTCTGCTCAGCTAGGAAGTGTCGCAGGTCTTCGGCCATGTCGTGTGCTGACGAATACCGATCATTGGCTCGCTTCGCCATCGCCTTGTTGCAAATACGTTCCAGTTCCTTTGGCAACTTTTCGTCAAATTGACGCAGACGTCGTGCTTCGTAGCTGGTCACTTGCTCGTACAGTTCAGCCTGCGTGTCTACTCGGAACGGCGGGCGACCCGCAAGCAACTCATAGAACACGATACCGAGACTAAATACATCGCTGCGGCCATCGACCCGATGTCCTTCGCTCTCAACGCAGGTGAATGTTAAGGGATTCTAACAGAAAGCGCGTTCCGCTGACAGTAAAACGCTCGGACCGGACTTCTGTCGGCTATTTCAGCAACGTCGGTGTTTATTCGGCTACCAGCCAATATTCACTTCCAAGCGGCTCGCCTGCCCATTTAACCAGCCTGATGGGGTAAATTCAAGGAAGTGTTTACCCACGCATCGCCGGGTTCTGATTTTCAGAGCTCCATCGAACGAAACTCCGGTTGAAAAGCAGTTACCCACAAGAATTCAAGCATGCCAGGTGGTCGCCCGCCTCCATTTCCAAGCCCCAACGATCCAATCGAGAATAGGGTGTATTGGATAAGAGTTTGGCTCTTCTTAACCGTATGCTTGTGCTCGTTGGATTTGCCTTTGTGGGCGGTGTATGACCAACTACGCGATATGCGATCCCGAAAGCTTTAAGTTGCACATCGACGGCTTAAGTTAGGCACTTGCGTTAATGCGATTCGGCTGTTTACACGGGCAGTTTCAAAGCAGACGAAACTGCTCGTCGTAAAACTCCCTTCATTAGCGGGGCCCTTGCATCGGGGAAAGTTTCGATTTCATTTGTCTTCCGACCTTCTCAACCAACGATTGGGCCTCTCAAGGGCTTGCACGACCGATTGCTCAAATCGAGCTCCGCAAGATTCGAGACCAATTCCTGGTCCAAGCAGTTGCAAAAGGCGACGGTGCAATTTCTTTTGCCCCTGTCATCCCACCCAAGTCGATTGCAGAAACTATGACTCGTGACAATCGCATATAAACGAAAAAAGGCAGCGCATTCTCGAAATGGAACTCACTGCCTTTTTTGCTTTTCACTTGGATACTAGAATGTGGTATCCTTAAACTCCTTGGCATTCGACTCGCACCACGCTTTTACTTCGGCCACATCGAACCACTGAATGCGACGATGACGTCGAACCGGTTTAGGGTGACCCATTTCACGTATGCGGTATCCAAGTGCCGACGTAGTTACGCGTTCCCGTTTTAGCAATACACCTCTAGTAATGAGCTCGGACTCGTTTGTCGGAACATCTGTGTTTGACATATTTATACTTTCAAAAACCTGATTATTGATCCGGAGTACTTGCGATTGGCGATATTTAAGATGCCGTGCGGGTTGTCTGCGGCCAAGCCAAAAGCAATCGGCGAGAAGGTCGATCCATCAGTGGGACCAACGCAGCGGTATCATCAATCATGCGGTATGTGCTTACAGCGATACAGTAACAAAAATTGCCGCGGTAGAAAGAAAGGCTAGACAAATGCCAGCGCCATACGGCAACGATGGTACAACTTCGATCGAAACAGGTGTTACCGCTTCTGTTTCGGGAGCTTCTGTTTGTCCGCATCGCAAAGCCTCAACTGCTTGTAGTCGTCTCCATGTCGTCTCTGTAACTAACTTTTCGGCCACATCCCATTTGAACATTCGACGGGTGCAATTCACAAGCCGGTTCACGTAGACTCTGGACAATCAATGAGTAGTTCACCATCGAATTCGATGAGCTCATCGCATACTTGATTCAGACGATGAAATTCGGCTATGCTGTCTGCGTAGCGTTTTGTGATGAAGACACGGTAGGCCTCCGAAAGATGTTTGATCTGTAACGGTCTCTCAGCCTGATGTGTTTCGACAAACCTAGTTTGCGGTCCAAAAATCGCGATTGCTCTTTCGCCCAACTCCTTTGAATCGAATCCATCGGGAAGCCTGCAACCGTTTTTCTGGTATTCCGAGAGCAAAACCGCGTATCTTGCATGCGATTCGGGTGATCCATGTTTGCCGAGATAGTAGTCTTGGCCGTCGATTCGAACCACAGATTGCCCAGAGATATGGGCTTGGATGCGAGGTGCATCGGATTTTGGCCTGGCCATGCGAACTCCTTCTAGGTTTGTCGCCCCTACCTTAGGTGTACTAGCGAACTAGTACATTTTCTCAGTATGAACTACAGGTTTGAAGGGTCGCTCGGGAAATTCCCCGTACGTGGTATGTTGCGTCCGACCAATGAAAAGACTGGTGAAACTGAAGTACACCTATCTGGGTTCGAACCAGAAACCTTCGGTTCCGTAGACCGATGCTCTATCCAATTGAGCTATAGGTGCGTATGCCACAAACAGGACCAAAATAGTAACATAACAGTTGCCATTTGAAAAGGGGTGACGAATTTTGGCAACCGATGAAATTGCCATTCAAATCGCCTTTCTTGCTCCAAATCGATAGAACAATGCGGGAGTTACTACTTGGTCCAAGAATGTCGAGGCCAACATTCCACCGAATACTACCAACGCCACTGGATGCAAGATCTCTTTTCCAGCTTCGCCAGCTCCAAATAAAAGCGGCAATAACCCTACGAAGCTAGTCATCGCCGTCATCATCACGGGTGCTAATCGTTCTAAACTCCCACGAATGATCATCTCTTCTCCAAACGCTTCGCCTTCCACTTCCATCAAGTGAATGTAATGCGAAATCATCATGATCCCATTGCGACTTACTATTCCTATCAACGTAATAAAGCCAACCCAATGGGCCAACGATAAATGTGTCGCGCTTACCCATACATGCGGCCATTCATACCACGCTGAGTCAGCCAACGCATCGTAACTGGGGCGATTGACAATCAACAGAGCAATGATCGCACCGAATGCAGCCAGCGGGATGTTCACAATTACTTGTAGCGCCCCACGCCATGACTGAAGCGATTTGCACAGTAGCAAGAAGACGCCGACCACGCTAAGACCTGCCAGCAGTTGAAGACGACGATTCGCTTCTTGCTGCGCCTCAAACTGGCCGCTGTAGTCGAGATAATAGTTGCCGGAGAGTTTCCGCAGGTCCTTTTCCACCGGCAATAAAGCCTTGCGAATGTCCGATACGACTCCGGCTAGATCTCGACCTTGAACATTGCAAAGGACTGCGACCCGACGCTGTACGTTTTCCCGATTTAGCACGCTCGGACCAGTCGTATCGAGTACCTCTGCCACTTGCCCCAAAGATACACGTCGCCCCGATGGTGTTTCGAGGATCGTCTCTTGAACAACCTGGGGATCGCATCGTGAATCCTCGTCGTACCATACCACTAAGCCAAAATAACGATCTTCATCCATGACCTGTGAGACGACTCTTCCCTTGTACGCCGTTTCCAATAGCTCTGCCACATCACCAGGCGAGAGTCCATACCGGGCCGCATCGTTACGTTTTACTCTCAATCGGATTTGTGAGATCTCGATTTGTGGCTCAATTTGAAGATCAACGACTCCAGGGATCGATTGCATCTTTGACTGGATGTCATAGGCTGCGGTTCTTAGCTCGCGAAGATCTTGCCCGAAAACTTTGATTGCGATCTGCGCTCGAATACCGGACATCATGTGATCGAGCCGATGCGAGATTGGCTGCCCAATGTTGACCGCCGCACCCGGAATGTTTGAGATGCGATCTCGGATATCGGAAAACACAACCTCTCGGGTACGACCGTGAAATTCGAAACTCCACAAATGGACTACCGGTATGGATCTTAACACAGCATTAAACCAACCCGCTTTGGGAATTTTATGCTCAGCAAAACGAACCTCAAACTCAGAGTTATTGACCCCTTCGGCGTGTTCGTCCAATTCCGCTCGCCCTGTACGCCGCGCTACCGAAAGCACCTCTGGAATTGCTAAAAGCAGTTTCTCAACGCGTGTTGCCAATCGCTGACTCTCGGCCAACGAAGTACCTGGCTCCAACCGCAGATTGATGGTTGCGGTGCCCTCGTTAAAGGGAGGCAAAAACTCGCCACCCATCCAGGGAATCGTCATGCAGGTTACAAACACGACCAGCCCGACTACCGAAAGTACAAAAGTAGATCGACGCAACGTCCAACGCAAGATTCTTTTATCGACCGCCTTCAAGACAAGCAGAAGAGTAGCATCGCGTTTGTCTTTGAGAAACGGTGCCTTCGGAAGCAGAAAACTAGCCAACACCGGTGTGAATGTGAGCGAAACTACCAGCGAACACCCCAACGAAACGATGTAGGCGATACCCAAGGGTGCAAACAGCCTACCTTCGAGACCGAACATCATAAACAAAGGACATACTACCAAAACCACGATCAAGGTCGCGTAGACAATAGAATTGCGGACCTCACTTGACGCATCGTAAATAATCGTCATCGAATCTTTTCTTTGATCGCTCGGCAGTTGATGATTCTCCTTGAGCCTCCGATAGATATTTTCGATATCGACAATCGAATCATCCACGAGATCGCCAATCGCCACGGCGACTCCCCCCAACGTCATAGTGTTGATGGTAATGCCTAACACGTAGAAAACGATTACAGTTAGCAAGATCGACAACGGCATGGAAGTCAATGAACTGATGCTCGTTCGAAAATTTCCCATCAACAGAAACAAGACGACGACGACCCAGATAGCCCCGTCGCGTACTGCCTCGGTGACATTGTCCACTGCCGCTTCGATAAACCGAGCTTGTCGAAAGATATTTTCCTCGATTCGAACGTCTTCAGGAAGTTCTAGCTGCAAACCCTTTAAGACCTCGGCGATGCGATTATCCAAAACAATGGTGTCGGCGGCTGGTTGTTTTTGAACAGTCAGCATGACGGCGGTCCCACCACGAAACCCAGAAACCGTACCAGGTTCTTTCGAATCATCAATCCGTGCGTCGATCGAGTTGGATCTGGAATTCGCATAAATCTCGGGATGATTTACCGCAAAGTCGATATCGGGCTCAAGCTTTACTACGGCCGAACCATCACCACGTTTGATCGGACCACCGAATCGAACATCTGCTACATCCCGAATGAGAACCGCCGTCGGTTCCCGCCAAAGGATCGGAGTGGCACCAATCTCTTCGAGCGTTAACGATTGACCCTGGATGCGGATCAACGACTCCTTTTCGCCGCGGCTCATGACTCCGCCACCAGCCAAAACGTTGGCTCGCGTAGCAGCATCCGTCAACTGTTGCAGTGTCACGTTTTGGGCAGATAGTCGCGACGGCGAAGTGGTAATTTGGAATTGTTTGAGAGTGCCTCCCATGACCGTCACTTGCGACACTCCCTCAATGGCCAATAGCCGATTACGAACATTGAATTCACCTAGTGTTCGCAACTCCATGGCTTTCGCTTCGGTCTCTTCGGCAGTTCCAAGCACTGCGTCGCTGCGCAAGGCAATAAGCATAATCTCACCCATGATGGAAGAGATTGGCGCCATGACCGGATTGGAATTTGCGGGCAAACGCGACTGAGCGAGCTGCAACTTTTCAGCAACAATCTGTCGATCAACGAAGTTATCGGTCCCCCAGTCGAACTCAACCCAAACGATCGATAGGCCAATCGCGGACGAAGATCGCACCCTTTTGACGCCTGTTGCCCCATTGAGCAGTAATTCAATCGGTCGGGTAACCAAGACCTCAACCTCTTCTGGTGCTAAGCCAGGGGCCTCGGTCATGATCGTGACAGTTGGTCGATTGAGATCCGGAAAAACATCGACCGGCATTTCACGCAGTAGCGAAATACCGAAGAAGACTGCGGCCAGAGCTGCAATAACAACGACCGCACGGTTGCGCAGAGAGAACAGGATGACTGAATTAAGCAACGTATCTCACCTTAGCGACGCATAAGCGGTTTGCATTTGTGCGACTCCCGACACGACCACTTGATCTCCCAGGTCAAGACCGCTCCGGATCTCCGTGTGTTGGTCGTCGGAGTCTCCAACAACGATTCGACGTCGATCAAATGTCCGTTGGCTCGACTGAACAAACACAAACGATTGCAATCCGTCCCGCACAATGGCCTTATTGGAAATTGCTTTTCGTGGCTCGCTGTCGGAAAGGTGAATTGTTGCCGTAACTAGCATTTTTTCGAACCAACGGTTCGGGTTCGCCTCCAAGGGTACGATCCACAACGATCGAATTCGATTGGTCTCATCGAGAACTGGACCCAATCTCATTACCGTGGCTCTGAGCGATTGATCAGGTGATGCTAGCAGTTGGATGATTGCTGGACTCCCTACCGCAACCTTGAGGGCATCTTTGGGTGTGACAAATGCCTCGATCCAAACTTCGGTCAAATCGTGAATCTCCAACAGCGGTTGATTGGCAACGACGGATTCTCCTAAAACTCCCGTCAGACCCGCAACTTGTCCTGAAATCGATGCCCGTAAGGGAAGCGAGTTGGCAATTTGTCGATGATCGATGATATTTCGGATATCGCCCTCTGCGAAACCCAGCGTTCGAAGCTGTTGCTGAAGACTTCCAAAGCGTTGCTCCGATTGCTCAGCCCGAGAAAGTGTCTCAACTAAGATTCGACGAGAGACGGCATCCTGATTTGCGTTGCTCAGCCTCTGGTACTTGTTCCGCAAAAGTTCTGCGTCGAGATGCGCCCTCAGCAAGTCCAGTTGGATGTCTTGAAGTTCGCTGCTGGCAAATTCCATTAATACATCACCCTCCCGAACGGATTGACCAGGGCCGACTACTATCTTTTGGATCGAACCTGCTATTTGAGGCGAAGTGGTACGTTTGTTTTGCGGAGGCAAAACAACGCTTGCCGGTAATGCCAAAGTCTTGCTTATCGGGTGCTCCCCTACTGCTTCTAATTGAAGCCCCAAACGCTTCCGGGCTGGCTCCTCTAGTTTCAGCACTCCTAAAAAGAAGAGACTCGAAAGTTCGTGTCCTCCTTGAACCACAACTCGATCTCCGGGGAAGATATCGCCGTCCTCAAGTTCGACGAGAGTGAGTTTCGAAGCGGTTACCTTTCTGCGCCCAATTTGAATGGATCTTTTTTGATACTCCGAGCTTTCCTTCGTGGACGCTTCTTCGACGAAAACATAGCGTTGCAATCCATCGCTATAGACTGCGGACTGCGGCACGACCAATCTCGCAGGGCTTGAGTCGACCTGAATTCTCGCCTGCCCAACCATCCCAGGAACCAAAGTTGGAACATTTGGGACTGTGGGATTGGGCAAGTTATTGAGCACAGACCAAGTTGTTCCCATTCGAGTCTTGGGGTCGAGTGCAACGCCAGCGAAATTGATGGTTGCGGGAAAGCTATTGTTGGGGGCTTCGATGAAGTCAAACCGTACCGGTTGGCCGCTTCGAATCGTCAACGCATGCTGTTCTAGCAATTGTATGCGACCCCACAGTCTCGTGTTGTCAATAATCTCGAAGAGATGTTCCGATGCGTTTACAAACTTGCCTACTGCCAGATCGGAATGAACAACCAAACCAGCAATCGGCGCACGAATCGGAAACCTCATCTGCGATTTCAAAGTTGCATCAAGCGAAGTGGTATCGATCCCAAGAGCTGATGCTTTGATGCGCAATATCGCAACCGCATTTTGGTTTTGCGCATGTAGGTTTTCTGCTTCGATAAGGCGCTGACCTGGGAGGGAGCCTGAATTGGCCGCTGGACGCGTTATTTGGAGCATCTCCCCCGACATTTTTTCTTCGTTCAAGGATTGTTCGTACGCCAAATTCAAAACCTCTAGCTCTCGGCTTGAAAGCTCTGCCAGTATTTGCCCTTTCTCGACATGATCACCGGGTTTGGCGTTCAAGCTGGCGATTCGGCCGGCAATACGAGCCGAGGCAAAAGCGCGTGAGTCCCATGGCGATACAACTGTTGCGTATGCGTGAACTTCCTCATCAACGAAGGCTTCGCGAATTTCGTCGGTTGCAATTCCGAGCGCATCGCGAGCCTGATTAGTCAGAGTGACGTGCCCTCGTGCGAAATCGATTTGCACTCCTTTGGTAGGCAACGGTTGGTGACCCTCGTGGCCGGCCAGCGGCAAACAAACGGCTAACTGCAGCACGACAACGAATGCCCGAAGCACCTCCCAGGCCCGTCTGATTTTCGTCGTAACCGTAATTTCAATTAACCTCAACATGGATCCGCCAATCGCCGATCGAGTAAGTTCTTCCAAACAGAATACGAGCGAACCTCACGCCTTTTTCCGAAGTAAAGGGAAAGGGCGAGTGTTCGGAAGAAGAGGAGTCCTCTATAGGCTTACTACTTGACATAGCTGACTGGCTCAGCGAGCGGCTCGCTTGATGTTTTGGCGGTCTTGACGAATTCATCAACGCAAGGGGGGCAGCAAAATAAATACGCTTTGCCATCCACAACCCAATTGAACTTTGGATTCGCCTTGGTTTTAGTTATTGGGCAAATCCAATCTCCTTCTTTTGGAAACATGTCGTGCGACGATTTGATTCCACGGAATTTTTTCGATGCGGTGGTGTTGCCATTAGCGACGATATCCGCAGCAGTGTAGCGACCGCCCGGAACCAAGTACAAGTCGCGTTCTGCGCTGTCAGCTAATTTGTCCGGCATTCCTTTGTCGGAATCGGTCGCATCGTGCGACGCTGTCACTGAGGTAAAGCCCAAGCGGAATCGCTCACCCGCTATATTGATATTGGGGACGGTTATCTCAAGATTCCTTCCGACTAGCTCCTGCGGAAGTTTGCCAATGAACAGAGATGTTCGATTTGGCGCGTCTCCATCCTGCGGTGAAGCATCGAATAGGATACTATTGGCTTTTGTATCCCCCTCGGCTTTGACATATCCTTTAAGCGTTTGGGATTCGATATCGATGACCCGAGATTCATCGTTACCCAGTGTATAGAGTCGAACGGAGCCATCGGCTTCGAATACGGCTTCGATGTGATAACTATCGCGACCTAAAGAGACCATAATTCCGCCATGCTCACCAGTCTTGTGGCCGTGGTCAGTTGCGGCAGTTGTGCCAAGAACCTTATTTGCGTTTATGGAGGGCGGCAAGGAAGCCACGACAGGCGGCGATGGCGGCTTGCAGCCAACCGTCGAAACCAGAAGCAATAACGTCACCAATCCAATTTCTCTAACTTTCATCCTAAGTCTCCGGTTCACTTCTTTTATGTAAACAACATTGCAGCGATAACTCGGCAGGACTCTCACTCTCCCGTTGATTTTCGAATTAGAGTAGCAAGGCTTGAAAACCTTGGAAACTACAATCTCATTCTTTCGATCCACGTATTAACCTCCGCTAGATCCGTAGCACCGATCATGGTAAATTGTCGGTCATGTTGCTTCCAGCTGACGGCTAATTGCCCCGCCGATTCAATGATCCGGCATTGGGTGCCTGAGCATTGCGTTTCGATTGTGGGCAAGTCTCCAAACCAGACTGGTTGCTCGTCTTTGTGTTCGAAGACGATCAACGACCGCCCGTCTTGCCGGGCGCAAATGCTTGCAGTGCACTTGCAGCACGGCATATTGAGAACATGTGTCGAAATGCGATCGAACCCAACTGGTACATTGTCAAACAAGGATGGCTTATACCCGATGAACTTAGTTGCGGCTTCCGCGTCGAGTTGTTGGCCATGGTACTTGTCGATGAGGCTGGATATCGCTAGTTCTGGCGATGTTTGTGCAAGTTCGATCACTTGGCGAAAGTCCACCGCGAGTGAATCGCGATCATGCTGATGCAATTTATGAGACGAGTCATTCGCAAGGTCCCGATCGCCATAGGGTTTGAAAACAAGGTTTGCAACCACAAAGACCAAGGACGCTGCGACGGCAAGGATGGGTATTCCCCAAGCAAAGAGTGACCGAGTGTTGACTAGTTTTTTGGTCGAGAGAGCGGACTCAAGGCGATTCCAGGATGCTTCCGTATCGACAGTCCCTTCGTCCTGTCGCATCCACTCGCCAATGCGTTGGAATGACTGCAAATCGCATCGACAAGAATCGCACGTACTAATGTGCAACGCAATTTGCTCGGTTGTCGTCGAGTCCAATTCGCCATCCAAGAATTCGGACAGTTTAAAAGAAACACTTTCGCAAATCATTGCGATGAAACCTCCCAACCTAACTGAGTGAGCGCGGACCGAAGTTCGGACCTAGCTTTATTGAGCCGTGAACCGACCGTTCCTTCGGGCACACCCAGCACTTCTGCAATCTCTTGATAGCCAAACCCTTCGACTTCTTTCATTTGCAAGAGGGCTCGCTGGTCACCAGATAAATGATTCATGGCGATTCCAAGCATTTCAGCGTTTTCACTTGACAAATGCACATTGGTAAGAATGTTTTGTGGGACGGAATTTTCCGCATATTCGCGAACCCGCACTTGTTCTCGTTTTGTTCGGCGAAGTTGCTGCAGGGATTGATTGACAGCCATTCGGTGAACCCACGTCTCAAAGGATGATTCAAATCGAAATTGACTGATTTTCGAAAATAATGTCACGAATATATCTTGGACCACATCATCGACATGGTCCTGCCCAACAATACGTCGCACAATACGGAAAACTTGTGCGGCATTTTGTTGGTAAATTCTCTTCTGTGATTCTTGGTCGCCGCGACAAGCTCCGCGAATCCATTCGGCTAACTCGCTACGGGAATTCTCGTCACTTCGAGCGCGACTATCTTTTGATGACACGATGGGCTCTAGCCTTCACGCAAATGGAAGAAATTTTTTGGAAGTCTATGCCGAAATGAATCGCAAATAGAAATCCATCCAAATTCAATTGATCGATGGAACCACGGATCTTCCGATCGAAATCAAGATATCCAAACGCAGGCTAGGCATTGCCAAGAACGACCAACGGGCCGGTGAAACATAGGAGGGGAATAAGCTGTATTTGTATTCGTAGGCGTTGGTGGGCGATCGAATTTGCAGAGCACAGCACAAAATGGTTGCTGGGGCGCTGGTTTGTGTTCTACGCTAGGCCTTTCGTCCGGAGCGCTGACGGACATGTGGCGAATGCAAGTGCATTTGCCGTCGCTGAATACGCCGTCCGTCCGCTCGGTTGAAGGCACAGGGTTGGATGCGAGAGTGAGTGTTTTCGACTCAATACGGTGTCGGCAGCACTCTGGGCAATCAACTTCTTTGGACAGATTTTCTGATGCGGCCTGCAATCGCAGGTTCCGATGAAGGGAGAGCGTTAACGCCGTGGCGAGAAACCGAGGCAAACAACAGCACGAAGGCCCACCAGCAATTTGGCTCAAAGAAACTGCAAGGAGGAGGACAATTCTTAACGCGGTTGGCTGCATATACCCATCTTCCAATCCAAGTACCTTTGATCAAGATACTTTCCTTTGGATGCTTGCGTCGATGGGATCCTTCACAGAAAACGGGATTTTGAAGAGATTCCTAATTTTTTTGTTTCGTGAAGGATCCTGCAACCTCAGGCGTCCAATACTTGACCCGGTCGACAAGGGTTTGGGATAGTTGCTGATTTTGAAACAAACTTTAGGAGTAAGACAATGAGAACCATTGCTGTTTTGGGTGGCGTAGGGTTGCTTGGAGTGGTCCTGGCAAGCTTGGCACTGGCCGTGAATTCTGGTCGAGCGTTAGATGTTGCGACCGACGGCAAGTTGACGTCTTGCGAATGTAGAGCGTGTTGTCCGGATGGGAGTTGCTGTTGCACGACTGGAGTGTGTGCATGCAAAGCCTGCGATTGTGACTGCTGTAATGTGGATGCGGCATCCTGCGCAGCGGATTGCTGTGAACCAAAGTCAACCACGATTCTAGTTTCGAAAGTCTCTAGCAAAAGTTGCCCCACCGGATGTTGCGCCAAGTAACTGCGCAGCATGGGGGCAATTGGGTATGACGTGCTTTGAACGCAACTCTAATATCTCAATGACGGGTCAGATCTATTTTGTGTTCCCGATCCGTCTTGGGACTTGCGTCTTGGGTGCTTTCGGGTACACAATAAGCAAAGTGGGCACGGTCGACTAGCACCCTTGGGTTGCGAACCATTCTCCTGCGAAAACTGTTTCATGATGGAATGGGATTCGCATCATTTTACGCGTTTTTCCGATTTTGCGGATTAACAGCATCCGATGCATGCCTTTGTCGCGAAAAGGCGCTTCCTGCAACGAGCGATGTCATACCACCGACCTACCGTTTCGTAACAAAACGATTTGGATGGTCTCTTTCGCTCGGGTGCCCATAGATTTCGATTCGGAGATTCGTCCATTTCCAGGACGAGTACCGCAGCAATCAGCGTGGAAGCAAGATCCAAATGTCAAGCATACGTGGGCACAAGCAGTTTCTGCTGGGTCCAACAAATAAGAGCAAATGTGGGATCCGTAAAGTCCCCTTAGGAACGCAAAGTGTTTCGAACCTAAGTCTGGTTGTTGGATGGATCTGCATTCTCGTCCTGGGAATGAGTTGGCTTTGGCAGTATGAACATGCCGCAGGGTTGGTTTATGAATCGCCTTCGCAATGGCCGGAAAAATGCGAAATCACGACATTGACTGGTCGGCCTATCTTGTTGTTCTTTGCCCATCCAAAGTGTCCCTGTACACGGGCCAGCATCGGCGAACTTGCAAGAATCATGACCGTTTGCAAAGACAAGGTTGAGGCATTTGCCATCTTTGTTAAGCCAACAGAATGTTCTCAAAACGCCGACTGGGAGAAGAGTGATCTATGGACAACTGCGGCTGAAATTCCAGGCGTAACCGTGGTTTGCGATGTAGACGGTAAAGAAGCAAAACGATTTCAAGCTGTGACCTCAGGACTAGCGATTCTATATGATCGATTCGGTCGAAGTCAGTTTCGAGGCGGAATAACGGAATCGCGCGGTCACAGTGGAGACAACATGGGCCGCTCCGCCATTGTGAGTTTTTTAACTCTGGGTTGGGCGGAATTGGACAAGACCAAAGTCTTCGGTTGCGAACTTGGAATCTCAATAACGGACCCAATTCCATCATGCTGTCTTCCGGAGACCGAAACCAAATGATCATCGAGTCGAAAAGAGCCGACGAGATTCACTGCAAGCAATTGAGTGAGAACTATGTTCGTACTGATCATCTTTTTTTCCTGTTGATGATTCTCCAGTGGATTGTTGGGATTGCAGCTGCGCTTTGGCTTTCGCCACGGACTTGGTCAGGTGCAATGAGCGAAACACATCTCCATGTATGGGCCGCAGTATTTTTAGGCGGCGCCATCACCGGACTGCCTGCCTTTCTGGCTTGCACCAGACCCGGTTTTCAGCTGACCAGGCACATCATTGCCGTTGGTCAAATATTGACTTCCGCATTGCTAATACACCTTACAGGTGGTCGTATCGAGACTCACTTCCACATCTTTGGCTCACTTGCCTTTCTCGCCTGCTATCGCGATTGGCGTGTTTTAGTAACAGCCACCGTCGTTGTCGCCACGGAGCACTGGATTCGCGGCATGCTATGGCCAGAATCCGTTTACGGCGTTCTGTCAGGAGCATCCTTGCGGTTCGTTGAACATGCCGGATGGGTTGTCTTCGAAAACGTGTTCTTGCTAGTGACGATTCGTCAGAGTCTGACTGAAATGAAACGTAATGCCAGTCACCAGGCTCAATTAGAATCCTCCAATGCATTGATCGAATCCGAGGTTCAGCGACGAACAGAAGATCTACGTCAGTCCATTGAGGAAACGGCAATAGCGAACCGCAAATTGGCTCAAACGAACGCGGCATTGGAAGATAAAAACAGGGAGCTGGATCAGTTCACTTACATCGCCAGCCATGACCTTCAGGAACCCGTCCGAAAACTAGTTTCCTTTAGCAGTTTGTTGAAACAAGACATCGGCGGTGAACTCAGTGAAGACGCTACCCGCGACCTCGAATTCATCGTTGACGCAGCCAAACGAATGAAGAATCTCATTCAAGCCTTGTTGGAATTGTCCCGAGTGGGGCGAGCGGCCATGAAACATGAGCCCGTCGAAATAGATCGGTGTGTGGACGATGCTCTCGTTGCGCTCGGAATGAGAATTGACGACACCAATGCAAAAATCATTCGGACGGAACTACCGCTCGTCCAAGGTGATAGAACGATGTTAACGCAACTGTATCAAAACTTGATTGGAAACGCGCTTAAGTTCATCAAAGACAAGCGACCGGAAGTATATGTAACCGCCCATCGTGAGGGGGAACAATGGATTTTCGGAGTGCGTGACAATGGAATTGGAATGAAACCCGAGTACGCAGATCGGATCTTTCAGCCGTTCCAGCGTTTACATAATCGTGGTGAGTATGAGGGAACTGGAATCGGTCTATCGATCTGCAGAAAGTCAGTCCAACGACACGGTGGAGAGATCTGGGTCCAATCAGAACTCGGCCAGGGAGCCCATTTTCAATTTTCGTTGCCGGTGGCCGTGCAAGCGGTTTGCGAGGAATCGGACCAGTTCGCCGAGTCCGCGACTTTAGTCCTTTGCTAATTCAATTTCATTCACAATCAAATATAGGAGAGAAACCATGCGAAATGGACAACGAATGAACCGGCGAGCCGTGATACTGCTGGTCGAAGACGACCCGGGAGACCAGGAACTGACCCGCCGCGCTCTTAAACATGAAACATTGAATATTGATCTGCGGATTGCAAATGACGGCGAACAGGCGATTGACTATCTATTTCGTCAAGGAGAATTCGAAAACCCGGAATCATCGCCACCACCGGATCTGATATTGCTCGACTTGAACATGCCCAAAAAGAACGGTCGTGAAGTCTTGGCTGAATTAAAACAAAATTCACGAGTATCTCGCATTCCGGTGGTAATCTTGACGACCAGCGAGCAGGAAGCGGATATCTTGCGAACCTACGATTTGGGCTGCAATTCATACATCCAGAAACCTGTCGAAATCGAACAGTTTATTTGCTCCGTACGGAAATTAGGGTCGTACTGGTTTGAAGTCGTCACCCTGCCAACTCCCGAACCCGCAACATAATCAAGGGGCCGCCGATTCCGCATCTGAAAGATCATGATCCCTGCTTGAGATAACTTATGAACATCCTTTTGATCGAAGACGATGAAGCCGATGCGTTGATTTTTCAGCGATCACTAAGGGCCTGTACCGGCAACTATAAATTGCATGTCTGCGACCGAATCCAAGACGCCCTATGTTGGCTCGACGACAATCCGTGTGATATCATTCTGCTCGATATGTCCTTGCCTGATTCCTTCGGCCTCGAGGGTATCAATAGAATCCACCAGCGGTTCGATGAGTTGCCAATTGTTATACTCACGGGCCTTGACGACGACCAAACCGCGCTGGATGCGTTGGACCATGGAGCGCAAGATTACCTCGTGAAAGGAAACGCATCCTCGCGGGAGTTACAGCGAACGCTGCGTCACGCCATACAGCGTCAGCAAATTCAAAATGAAAATCATCGCCTGGTCATAGAATTGCAGATTGCGGCTCGATCGGATTCGCTCACTGGACTGCTAAACCGCCATGCGATGATCGAGGAGTTTGAAATCCACTGGGCTGGCTCAAAGTCATCAGGACTTCCGCTGTCATGCGTGATCCTCGATGTCGATTTTTTCAAGCAAGTGAATGATCAGTACGGGCATCTTGCCGGAGACGAAGTCCTGAGAACTGTAGCCCACGTGATTCGCGACATTACGCGACCGAGCGACTATATCGCCCGATATGGTGGCGAAGAGTTCTGTGTCATTTTGGTTGGAGCTACGGAGAAGAGCGCAATGGATTGGGCCGAACGGGCTAGAATCACGCTTCGTTCGTTTCCATTCGAATTAGGCGACACAACGCGAACAATTACAGCCAGTTTCGGTGCAGCCGAACGCAACGAGTACACCCAGAGCATCGAGCAGTTGATTGACAACGCAGATCAATCTTTATTAATCGCAAAAAAATCAGGTCGCGACCGGGTTTCTGCTTTCAGCCATTCACTTGTTCCGGCTTGCAAAGCAACCGAAAAACCAACAACGTTAGTCCTCTCGCTCGGTGATCCGAGCACTCTTTCGCACGTAGGCACGTAAGAATTAGCCATTGTTGCTTGGCGAGTGGAACAATTAACTAAATAACTTGTGTTTTCCTGCGAAGGAACTCTCCCTGCCTGGCACTAACAATCTCGATCTCACGTTGGCAGGGGGTATGAATTGGGCTTGGCCTAGACGAAATCTCGCGCCGCGATCCGACAGAAGGAGCACTCGTTGTTGCAGCGATGAAAGCGGGAATCGACCTCTCAACGAGAAGAACTGAGATCCTGTACGCAATTCCGTTCGACTCGACTCGCAAGTTGATGTCCGTCGTCGTTTGTAATTGTCAAGACAAGGTACTGTATTCCAAAGGTGCACCTGAAGTCCTGCTCGCAAAATGCAACCAAGTTCATCGCGAAGGAAGGATCGAAGCACTGACGGACGCTCCGGCCGTGAAAGCCGCCGACATCGGTATCGCGATGGGCGTCGCTGGCACGGACGTGACCAAAGAAGCCTCAGACATGGTGCTCACCGACGACAACTTCGCCTCCATTGTCAGTGCTGTCGAAGAGGGCCGAGGTATTTTCGATGATATTCAGAGGGTCCTACAGTTCCTGCTATCGTGTAACTTCGGAGGAATCCTTCTGATGTTGGTAGCGAGCCTTATAGGATGGCCGGCACCGTTGTTGCCAATCCAATTGTTGTGGATCAATCTGGTAACGGACGGTCTGCCGGCGCTCGCATTGTCGCTTGAGTTAGCCATCCCTGTTTCTGCAGTTCTCGACACCAGGCGTCGCCAAATTGCGTATCGATTAACGCAGCAAGGCGCCTATGAGTTGGTCGAATTGAAGCTTGGTTCGCGAGCTCAAGCCGTGGATGATGCCGGACAACAACGAGACTATTACCTAGTTGTCGACGGCCTCAAAGAAAACGATCGAGTAGTTGTCCAAAGCGGGTTCTTGCTCGATAGCCAGCGTCAGATCGAGGGGATGCCGAGTTTTCTCTCTCCGACCGGACAGTCCGCGAGTATGTCAGACCACGCTGGTCACACGGGCCATGGCGGAATGTCGACAAACGCTGGTAGTGCTAGTCCAACTCTGCCTCCAATAACTTCTTCGCCCGGCCACCAACACTGATCGCACCTCGGAGTAGATCATGACGAATTTCATTATCCCTTGGTGTTTGAACAACCGCTTTCTGGTGATTCTAATTTCCTTGGCCATTCTTGGTGTCGGGTACTACTCGTTGACACATACCACCATTGACGCAATCCCAGACATTGGTGACAAACAAGTTATTGTAATGGCCGATTGGCCAAACGACTTCGATAATAGTCAGCGATCGAAATGATGTACGATGAGTATTCTGTTTAGGCGAGCGGCAGATTGGAGTATCCCAACCCGAAGCGTAAGCGAGGGACAGTTTCGCAGGTCCCTCACTTACGTATCGGGTTATGATTGGTAGTTTTCACATCGCCGCTCGTCTTAATGCCGTTGGCATGTTTGACGCTTAGGCTGCTGAGAGCTAAACTTTCGACAAATGCGAAGTTGATCAAGGCTGAAAGCGAACGGTCACAAATGGCTTGCGTTTGGTTGATGACTTAAGCGTTTGCATTTCCAGTTGCCAGTGTTTTTCCAACTCACGAACGTCGTCTATTTGGTAATGATGTTTGAGTGCTAATGTAATTCCTCTATCCATGGAATCCTTCGCAAATTCGATGAGCGTTTCGGGATCTTTGCGCAGCGCTAGCATTCGCACCAACATTAGACTTTGGCCATAAAACGCTGCGACTTGATTGGCGGATGTGAATTGATTGAGCCGAACCAATGCGTCAATCGAGAGCGCATTCTTGGAAGAAATAGCATCCATGCAGTCGCGTTCATGGAGCAGTTGCTTTTCGTGGGTATCGGCCAGCATCGCGATGCCCTCGTCGAGCCAAAGTGGTGGTTGTCGCCCCGCAAGACAATCGGAAAGAATCACATGGGTCAGTTCGTGCGGTAGCGATGTCAAGTCTCCACGTTGGTCCACGAGCAAGTCTATTCGTCTGCTTGACACGACTCCCGATGTGAGCTGTATGAGGCTGCTACCGTTGGTCGAACTACTGCCTAGGCCCACCGCTTTCGTGTACCCTTCACGCGACCTGTGAACAATAACTTCGCAACGCGGCTCCCATTTTGTCGGTCCTGCTTTTCCGCTCCACACTCGTAAAAGCTCAGTTCGAAGAAGATCGCAAAGCTCGAGTACTTTTTGGGAACTGGGGCCTCCAGCAAACGATTGGACCTGGAAAAAATTGGATTGGGAGACGGTCCGACTCGACGGATCCTCCCCTCTCGAGAACGGGCATTTCGAAACCAAGATCGAAACGCCGAAGGCAAGTGCCAATAAATAAGCGAAGGTTCTCGGCATGCTTGTTGGATTGGGTTAGCATCATTTAAAGAAATTCGTCTGCGTGATTACTGGAAATGTCAAATACCGTACCGAGTGCCTGATACCGCAACCGATAGGCTGACCTTGTGATTGCGCAAAACATTACTAGTAAAAGAGTTAAGCCAAAAAAAGAATTCCCGTTTTGCGATTGGATCGCGCGATTGGTGCCACGCTTCTAGGCGAGCGTGCAAGAAGTTTGAGCACGAGAATCGCAAATCACTTCGGCAAAGAAGTACCGCAAGTGAGTCGTTCGAGAGCGATTCCAGAGAAATGAATTTTCATGGGTAATTTCGAAGGAACTGATCTAGCCATGCATCTAACAGTGCATAGGCGGCGGCAGTAAGAATTGCCGTTTTACAATGCGCAGGAGGCATGTATTGAGAACTGGCCCCAAGGGCCGAGGAGTAGAATGATGTCAAAAGTAGTTTTTGCAGCTTTGGCGAGCACGATCATGGCCAGTTTATTCCCTGCAGTTTCGCGAGGGCAAAGCCAAATCGATGGCTGTGCGTGTGCTTGTACGATCGTAGCTTCTCCTGTTGTGGTGAGTGATTCTCAAGTCTACCGGCGATTCTCGTACGAGCCTGCGACAAGTCTTCAGGGAAATATGGCGGCAGGGATAGCAATCGCTCCCATTCAACCAACAAACGTAACCGTTATTCCTCAGACAAACGGCTTGATGCAGTCCTGGGTGCCGCAGTCTCAGGTGTATACCCCAAGTGCGCCAACGCAAAGCTTTCGTAGGTACTCTTATCAACCTACGCAATCAGCAACGTCTTCTTCCCACGCGACGGACCAGCCATGGCGGTACTCGAAGACCGATCCACGGCGTTACCGTTGATTATCCAACACTTGCTAGGGTCATCGTGGCGGATGCTGCCAGCATTTGCGTCGACGCTAATGAATTGAGAATCATTTTTTTGTCAAAAGATTCCAATTTCTGAAAGAACAGCGAATCAAGCTAGGTACCTGAATATGGAGACTATCCCATCCATCTCTTCGCTTGATTTGCCATGTTCCGCCATAAAAAGTCCCAAAAAGACCAACCTCGAAAGAAGCGAAACGCTTGGCGCCGCAATTTCGAATGTCTCGAATCGCGACTTTTGTTGACCAACTATACGAATGTAACCATCGATGACCAGCAGATGAATTCTTTGTTGGCTGGTATCGAGGGGGTCGTCGGGTTGGGTGACCGACAGGCCAGCACGGGCCAATTTTCCGAGCCAATAAGACCTTTCCGAGGCAACGACAGCAACCAACTCACACCTGGTGGGATGGCTCCGATCGGTCGGACGATCGACAACGATCTTGGCAATCCAGTTCGTGACTTTTTTGGAACCCAACCCCCGATTGAGCGAACATCGAATGCCCTAATTGTTCGTCTCAACGATGAACCCTCGATCGTCGATGTCGACGGTGGTTTGGTAGATTTGGACATCGATGAAATACGCTTCGAAGTGCATTTTCGAAGTGAATACGCGTTCAACCTAGTCGATCTTGAGTTTGGTTCGCCGGGACACGCAATCGGCATTGGATTCAGCAATAGCGTGAATACCAATCTCACCGCGGTGGTCGACGTTGAATTCACCTTCGGCATCTATCTTGATCCGAATTTGAACTTCGAGCAAGCGACGTTTGTACGTGGTTTCCGGTCCGAGGTCTCCATTCAAGCGACCGCAATTTATGATCCTTTTACGCTCGGGATCGGTGTGCTTGAAGCCAGCGTACCGGACGTGACTATCGATGCCTCGTTGGAAATGGTGGTCGGCAACCTTGCTCCAAATCCTTTACGTGAATGGTTGCTTACCGACATCAACACTCTTTCCGTCGATGTGTTGACGGAAACGCTGATTGATACCAATCACGTCAACGCCCAGTTCGAGGTGACAGCGTCGGTCGGCGACTGGGTGGTAGCGGGTTCGCCGGTGCTTCAAATGGTCGGTTCCATGATCGGCATCGAACCGGCCGTCACGGTCAACGCGGACTTTACCGAATTGTTGCTTTTCAATCGAATTAGCCTTGAGGATATTGTAGCTGGTCAAGAACAATTCGGAGCGTGGCTGACTGGACTGATGGAGACCGATCTATTCGAGGTTGACATACCGTTTACGAGCAACTCTTCACTCGGTTCCGTTTACGATGCTGGTGCTGCCTATGGTAGCTTTACGAGTACACTGCGGGATTCGGATGGATCTCCTTCGTTTGACGACGTTCAGTCATTTCCGTACACAGGCGCCAATGGCATCGGCTACGATCCCGCAACCGATCGGTTATCGTTTTTCATCCTGCGTCATTTGCCATCGCAACGAACCGAGTCCCGCGCTAGTCGTCTGTTTGTAGATCAATTGCTGGGTATCGATTCGGACGAAAGGAGTCAAATCGATGCCGATGGTAACATTCGATATCTAGTACAAGTCGACCTGAGCGACGAAAGCGTCCCAATGGAACAGCGCATGCTGCTGAGCAATTTACGGCTCGATGGCGAGGTCAGCCCAAGTTTGCCGTCGGTTGCAGGCGATGCCGCCTATGGCGGTCTTGGAATCCAATACACGGATGCGACTCTCACTGGACAATACACTTACCAAGTCGATATCGGCGATGCGAATCCGGCAGTCGATTCACTGTCCCTTTCCGAACTCATACGAAGATTGAACAGTCCGGCCACATTGCTGTCGTCGCCGACGACGTATGCCGGTACGTCGGAATTGCGAATGACGGGCCTTTCGGTTCGCGACAGTCTTTTTACTTTCGCCAGCAACGCTGCCACGATCATTGCAAGCGTGCCGGATTTAGTTGGTGGCGCGATGGATGTTGTGTTAGAGAATGCGCCGGAGCTATCCGGCTTTGCGAATCTGACTTTTGAAAGTGTAACCGAATCCTTGACGGAAGCGATTCTTGGAACCGAAGACTGGGCGAGCATGGGAGACGATGCAGTTGCCACGGTCGGACAAACGGTAGAGAACTTCGTTTCAATTCGCCAACAACGCATTGTCGACGCAATTGATGAGGGAGTAACCGATCTTAATCGCGCGGAGGACGCGAGCCGATTGATACTGCAGGACTTGCCTGGCTTCTTGAGCAACTTGGTGGTGGCATCCAGCCAGGGATTCATTACGTTCGGATCGAATATCGCGTATCATCTACAAAGCGGCTTCGAGATCTTTTTTGACGCGCGGGCCAGTGCTGTCCAAAACATGGACTTTGGAATTGGATTTGAATCGCTCGAGGATTACACGGGTGACCCGCTCATTGGAGGAACCAATGATTTCGTGGGCGCCAGGGCTTCTGCCACGGCGGAATCTTCCGTAGCGTTATTCGTTGGCCTTGAGTTGGACACGTCCAATCCAAATGATCCGATTCCCTACGTAAAGGACAGTACCAAGCTAACGACGAATGTTTATGTAGCTGCCAACGGTGCCGGCGTCCCTCTCGCGATGGATGGTGCCGTTGGGTCGGTCGGGGCGAGGTTCACCGATGGTCGCCTTGTTTTTGCACAGAATCTTGCAGTCCCGGATCCTGCTGCACCGTCCAAGTTCATTGTTCGCGTTCCGGTGGGCCATGGACGAGTTCGGCTTGACAATTTTGGGGCTTTTCAACCGACGCTCAATTCCGTTGGTAGATTGCAAGTGGATTTCGATGTGATTCCCGATTCGAGTGGAGCGGCTACGCCCGATCGCTTCACGTTTCGAATTGGAAATCTAAGCAACCCGTTGCAATCGACAACCCTTCTCTCCTCCCCTTCGTTTCCCGATCTTCGGGCAGCGTTGGATCTTCCCAATCAATTGCAGTCCGTTCCGCCATCTTTGGATGAGTTGTTCGGAAAGATTGAATTGGAATTGGGAAAGCAGGTCTTTGGGCAGAATTTCCCTTTGATCGGTACGGCGCTCGATGGACCGGCGAATTTCATTCGCAAATTGCGAACGCAATTGAACACGGCCTTTAACGCTATTACTACCTTCGATGTTGGAAGCATAGAGACGGCTATCGAAAGCGCGTTAAGCACCTTGATTGGTCGCGTTGGAGATTTCGTACATGTCAACATCGCGTCGCCAACGGAAATTCGCTTTACCTTGGCATTTGATGGAGCACCGATCAATGAGCAGGTTTCAACGAACACCAATCTCGGATTGCCTGCGCTTGGGGTTAGTCTCGACGCAAACCTCTCGGTCGTTGGAACGTACGAAATGGCGTTGACCTTCGTCGTGAGCGTCCTCGATGGAGTCTATATCGACACGAGCAACGAACGGATTCAGGTTGCTCTGGATGTGGATTTGGCGGCAACCGCACAAGGACGGCTTGGTTTCATCGAGGTTACGGCCGCAACCATCCCGCCGGACCCAAAGGATCCGGGTTGCGGTGCTTTCCATGCCGAATTCCATGTCGGGTTGAAGGATCCTAGCGGTGACAACAAACTCACGATCAACGAGCTGGCGGCTGGCGCTTTTATCGACAAGGCCGCGACAGGGCTTCGCGGCTGTTCCGATTTGAGTTTCGATATCCAAGCCACCGCAACCGAATGGTTACCCGCTCTCGTGACAACGCTTGACATCGATTGGAGCTTTGATGGTTCGGATTTGGAAGGGAGCGTTCCGCACGTCACTTTTGGGAATGTGGGCCTAAGACTCGGTGACTTTCTGACGAAAACGTTGACTCCCTTTCTAACGAAAATCGAAGCCATCCTGGACCCGATCGAACCGGCGCTGAATGTCTTGACCGATCTAATACCGGTGTTGGATACATTGTTGGACGACCCTGTGTCCTTACTCGATCTCGCAAAAGTTTTCGTTGATCTGTATCCACTGGACGACGACCTCCACGATCGATTGAACCGATTGATTCTTTTTATTGGAATCCTGGACTCCGTGAATGACTTGGCGAACGCCGTCGTTCAGGATTCAGCAACCAGTTCCATTCTGCAGATTGGAAACCTCAGTTTTGGTGGGACTCAAACGCCTCAGTTTGACGCACGACTTGAGAAACTCGCCGAATCTGTGCTCAATGAAGCCGGCGCCCGCAATGATCTGCTTGACCAACTCGCGGATCCTTTGGCGGCACCGCACCTTTCAGCGGGTTTAACCACCACACCCGGTGAATTTCATTTCCCAATCTTTGAGAATCCTGTGAGTGTGTTCGAATGGTTGTTGGGATTTGGGCAAGCAGAAATTGTGACGTGGGCGCTGCCTTCGGTACAACTCAATATTCCGATCGAACTAGCGTTCCCGATTATTCCCGGGGTACTCAAGGCAGGCTTGTTTGGATCTATTGAAGCGAGTGTAGGTTTGACGGTCGGCATCGACACCTATGGCTTTAGTAAGTTCGCAAAATCGGGTCAAGTCGGCGATTTGCTTGCAGGCTTTTATGTGAGCGATACCGAGAATGCGGACGGAACGGGCCGGGATATTCCCGAGGTACCAGTCACTGGCAAAGTGACCGCGGGGCTCGGCCTGGGATTCGATCTCGGAGGTTTCGGTCTCTCCGCTACGGTAGGAGGTGGTATCGTTGCCAATCTCAATCTCGACCTCATCGATCACAATGGCGACGGGAAATTGCGGGGTGATGAGTTTAGCTCGCCGGACGGTTGCTTGGCCATCGAGGGTGGTGTCGCGGTTCAGCTCGAGGCGACAGCAACGGCAGGCCCACTGCATTGGGATCTTCCGTTTGCTCGCCAACAACTTGGAAACTTCAACACGATCGTTCAATGCCCTAGTTTCAATCGCGATAATGGTCCACCTGCCGTCATTGCATCGCTAAATGCATCGACGGGAGTATTGACATTGCTCGTCGGCGATCAAGCTGATCAACGCAATGTCGGACGCAAAGTAGAAGACGAAGTCTATGCTGTATCACAGGCCGGAGGTTTCGTCACCGTCTTCGCATTTGGGGCGTTACAAACCTTTTCTGCTGCTCGAGTGACCTCGATTTTCGCCAACGCTGGGTCCGGAAACGATCGCATCATACTGGATTCGACCGTGACCAAGCCCGCGAGGCTTGAGGGTGGGGAGGGCGATGATTTGCTGATCGGTGGCACGGGACTGGACTCGCTAGATGGCGGTCTTGGCAATGACGAGCTACATGGCAATGTAGGTGCTGACACCATTGTTGGTGGAGATGGAGACGACGAGATCTACGGAGATGAAGGCTTCGACACGATCGATGGCAATGACGGCGATGACGAAATACATGGGGGGGACGACGGGGACATCATCAACGCAGGTGAAGGCTTGAATCTTGTTTATGGCGATGGAGGCGACGACACAATTACGGGCGGCTCCCTCCGCGATGTCATCTACGGTGGCGAAGGCGACGACGATATATTTGGGCTTGGTGGTAGAAATGTCCTGATGGGTGATAGTGGCATCGATGAAATTTTTGGTGGTCAACTAGCCGATCTTATCGACGGCGGAAACGATGGGGATTTCCTTTATGGCATGGGTGGCGACGACTCGATCTACGGAGGCCAAGGGGACGATCTGATAGACTCGGCTAGCGGTGATGATTACGTAGACGGAGGTAGCGAGAACGATACCATCGACGGTGGAAACGGTGTCGATATCATCCATGGTGGGGCAGGGGACGATACGATCGATGGTGGCGCAGATGATGATCAACTTTTTGGAGAAGCTGGCGACGATGAAATCTTTGGTCGAAACGGTGTCGACACGATTAGCGGTGGCGATGATTCCGACACAATCCACGGCGGAAGTGACAACGACATCATCCATGGCGACGCTGGCAACGACACGTTGGAAGGTGGCGTCGGCGACGATCAACTCTTTGGCGACAGTGGCGACGACACCATCTATGGCAACATTCAATCGTTGCGTGCAGACGACACCACAGTCCCTGGCTTTACGGATAACGATTTGATCTATGGGGGTAGCAATCGCGATGAAATCGCGGGTGGGGCTGGCCGGGATACGATTTATGGCGAAGAAGGTGACGATGTTCTTCAGGGGAATGAAGACGTCGATACGATCGACGGCGGCGGCGACAACGACACGATCTATGGTCACGATGCGATTAACTACCAACGAGGTGGAACGGACGGCCCAGACGATATCCTAGGCGGCTTAGGTGAGGATGTGATCTATGGTGGACCTGCGGATGACTTGATAAGAGGTGGAAAAGGGAACGATACGATTTTTGGCGAAGATGGCCGCGATGCAATCTTCGGCGATGAAGGAAACGACACGCTCGATGGAGGGCCACAGTCGGACGAGATCGATGGCGGCGTGGGTAACGACATCATCCTTGGCGCCGGCGATGCAGATATACTTTACGGCAATGACGGCTTTGATACTATGGAAGGAAATGATGGTGACGACACCATTCGTGGCAACAATCAAGCCGACCTAATTTACGGCGACGACGGAGACGACAACATCGCGGGTAATTCAGGCAACGACACGATCCGCGGTGGCAACGGCGATGATACCATTCGAGGCAACCAAGGGGATGACCTTTTATTGGGATTCTCAGGCGTCGATACGATCTCTGGCGACGAAGGAAATGACGTCATCTACGGCAACAATGGCAACGACATTTTGCACGGTAACGTTGGAAACGATCGTCTCTACGGAGAGTTAGGGGATGATGTCCTATTCGGCGATGATGGCAATGATGTACTTGAGGGTGGTGCAGGCGGCGACACTCTGAGCGGGAACAACGGTGACGACGCGCTTTATGGCGACGGCGGCATCGACGAACTATCCGGTGGTAACGGCAACGACATTCTGATTGCGGGCAATGGCATTGGCGATTTTTTGCGAGGCGATGCTGGCAACGATACGATTGTGGGTTCGGATGACGGCAGTAATGATCCCAACGCCAAGGACACTACCTACTTTGGAGATCGAATCGAAGGCGGAGATGGCGATGACACAATCGATGGACTGGGCGGATCCGATATCATCAACGGAGGCTCAGGACGTGACCGCATCAACGGTGGTACGCATAACGACATCATCACCGGCGGCCCCGATGTAGTTGCGGGACTCCTACGGGATGACGATGAAATCGACGGCGGCGATGGCGATGACAGCATCCAAGGTGGCGACGGAGACGACATCATCCGTGGTGGTAGTGGACTCAACACTATCAACGGAGGCTTGGGCACGAATACCATCGATAGTAATGGCCATGCACCAGTACCTATTTTTGCTATGTCCCTTGGCCCTGAACGGCGCGGTAAGTGGGCTGAGTTAAGCGGTTCGGCAACCCAAAATGGACTGTCCAACGTGGGCGGATTCGAGGAAGCGGCCTACGCCACGGACTTCGGCGTCTATGTCGCGTGGGTCGATTGGCGAAATGGAAATTATGAAATCTACGTCGCGTTTCATCCGAACGGCGTTGGAGACTGGATCTCTTTAGTGGGATTCGATGGAAACGGATCGGCTTCGGGCGGTGGCATTAGCAATGATCGCGAGCAGTCACGACGCCCGACTCTTTTCAAGCCAAAGAACTCCGAATCGTTGGTCGTTGCATGGACCAGTATCAAAGACGACGGGACCAGCACCATCGAAGTAGCGAGAGAAGAAACCAACTGGTCGCGAGTAATCAATCCAGCGCAAACTGGCTTTGCCGACAATGCCATTTTGGTCCAATACTCAGAGGAAAGTGGACTACTAGCATGGCTTGACACATCGTCAGGCTTCCAGCGCGCCAATGTAACGCAATTTGTTTACGAGCCCTCTTGTTTTGTCGGCTTCATCGGAGGGGGCGAGGTCGGTGGCGCACCACCCAACGTGGATATTCGACAGTTGGATATCGACGCAACCGAATTTCGAGCCGCGATTGTAACTTCGTATGGCGACTCGCTCGATCACGACATCCAAGTCGTTGTGAATCGCTCGACCAACTTGCTTGATGAAACGGGGCTTTGTCCAGGAGTGCCGAACGCTAACGTGCAAGTCCTCACGCCGAAACAATGGCAAACCATTCACACTGAGACAACAGGTGATACGTCGCAGCCGACGGTTGGAGTTCAGTTGATTGCCCTAACAAGTCAAGGACAAAACGAAGTGGAGCTCGACACCGACGTCTTGGTTGCTTGGGAAAGAACGTCGGATCACGAGAATCAAGTCGATGGGATTGTAATCAATATTCCCATGTCTGGTCCAATAAGCCAGCCATCACAACTTGTGCCTCAGTACGGCTCCGATTCCCTCCCACGATTGCAAGCCGACAGCGTTTCCGATACGGTAGGCTACACTGCCCTACCTGACCTGGATGCTTCGTACTATGGAACTTTTTTGGCCTGGATGGATGACGGAACGTTTGCCGATGGTGGTCGATCTAGTATCTACATTTTGTCTCGATACCGAGATACGACCCCAGGGCCGTACGTGATGCGGGAGTTCGAGCCGTTGGATGCAAGCGGTCGCGGGTTGAGCCGTACGGGGGGATCGTTGCAAAGTCTTTCCATCGCTCTCGATGAAAATGGATTTGCGTCGACGTTCCCCTATATTGTGTGGACCGAAGAGGCTACTATTGCTAGCGATGCAATGCCGGAATCGCCAATGGAAGGTGTGTATTTGCGAGTGACTCAGCCTGGGTTAGCGCTCGTCGACGATTCCTCGACGGCCGGCAAGTTTCAAAAGCAAGAAACGAATGTCTTGGCCAACGACCTGAATCTCTTCGGTGAGATCCAAGGTCGAGTTACCCATTTCGATGGTCGCGCGTTGGGCCTGCTAGGGTCGGACGAGTATTTCAGTCTGTTAGGAGCAAAGGTTCAGGTAAAAGCCAATGGCAGTGTGAGTTATGATCCGCGCGGAGTTGCTGCATTCCGTTCGCTTCGTCGTGGCCAATCTTTGTCCGAATCGTTTGTGTACCGAGTAAACAATTTTATTTACGATGCGGAAGCGCTCGTAACTTTTACGGTGGTTGGAGACAATCGCTGGAACAATTTCCGCAATCGATTGGACGTCGATGACGATGGAGATGTTTCGCCGCTGGACGTTTTGACACTCGTTAACGATATCAATGTCTTTGGAGTAAGGGAACTGCCATTTAATCCGCCCTTTGGCACTCTGGTCCGATTCCTGGATGTGGATGACGATGGAACGGTATCGCCTTTGGACGTTTTGTTGGTGATCAATTATCTAAACTCGAGAGGTTTTGGTGCTGCCGAGGGGGAAAGCGTTATCGAAAGTTTGCGTGGTCCTGTTGAGAATAACTTTGACGACAACCCGAAGGAATTAGAAGATGTACTGGGCTATATGCCTGACGAGTTGGTTGGGGATATAGCGAAAAGGACGAAAAACAGAATGAGTCGTTCTAATTCCTAGGTTTCACGTCCAGGGAACTAGAGACTTTTCGAAGCAACTGTGCTTCAATAGTGAGACATGCGTCCGACGGTCATGGAAACCCTTCCGCGAAGACGCGACTGCTGTTCTCAACCAAGATTTTGGCACATGACCGCCCAGAAAACCAGCGCGAGCCTATTGCTTAGAATTCGGGATCGTCGTGACGAATCCGCATGGGGGGATTTTCTCAAGGTGTATATGCCGCTCGTCTACTCTTACGGACTTAAGTATGGACTTCAAGATTCCGATGCAGCTGATTTAGCGCAAGAGACTATGCGTAGGGTGGTTCGATCCATCGGCGCATTTGAGTACGACTCTGCTAGGGGTTCATTTCGTGGCTGGCTATTGACGATTGCAAGAAACGAACTGCGTCGGATGACAAGTCGATTGGACGGTACCACAACTGGCTCGGGAGACACCGATGTCGTCCTGCTATTGGAACAAGAGCCTTCCCGCGCAGAGGAGGATAAATGGGCGCTGGAGTACCAACTGCATATGTTTCACTGGGCCGCAAAGCAAGTGCAAGGGGAGTTTCGAGAGCCAACCTGGCGAGCCTTTTGTTTGACCGTTGTCGAAAACATGCCAATCGAAAAAGCCGCTCAGCAACTGAACCTGACGCCTGGCGCTATTTACATTGCTCGATCACGTGTGCTTGCACGCATTCGGAATCTCATTGCGTCGATCGAAGGAGAACCAAGTGGATCCATCGGATAAGCTATTATTGCGATCCTTGCTCGAAGGCAGTCTGCAGGAGGAAGATCGTCCGCGAGTGGACGATCTGCTCAATCGTTCTGAAGAGGCGAGGTTGCAGCTTTCGGAATGGCGAGGATGGAATGAACTGGATATCTCCTTTATCTCTACTCATAAGCCAATTCAAAACGAGTCGGCACTTTTGCAATTGGCAATTCAAAAGATACAAAGCGAGGTTTCAGGGATCGGTCCCAAGATTGCGAATCGCACGGCTTCATCCCAGGAACTCGCCCAAGATTCAGAACTAGATATAGTCGAATCTGGGACTGCTTGGAGCAGCCACCTAACGGGTATCACTGTCGGTGGAGTGATTGGACGTGGAGCGATGGGGGTGGTGCATGAAGGATTTGATCAAACCTTGGGTCGACGGGTAGCGATCAAAATTCCGTCGAGGCATTGTGTTCGCAATCCCGAATCACGAGAACGCTTCACGCGCGAAGCTCAAGCGGCAGCCCAACTTTGCCACGAGAACATCGTTGCAATTCATTCGATACAGCATGTCGAAGGCATGCCGATTTTAGTCCAACAGTTCATAGATGGCGAAACACTCAGTGCCAAGGTGGGCCGAACCGGTCCGCTTTCGGCAGGAGAACTCATCGAACTTGCAAAGCAAATCGCTAGCGGCCTCGCCTCAGCGCATGCTGCAGGAATCGTCCATCGCGACCTCAAACCCGAAAACCTTCTAATAGAACGTAGTTCGAATGTTGTTCGTATCGCTGACTTCGGGCTTGCAAAACGTGAATCCTCGTCGCTGTTAACGCAGCCGAATGTTGTCGCCGGAACACCTGCCTATATGTCGCCAGAACAGACGGTCGGCCAACCGCTCGACGGGCGGAGCGATTTATTCTCGTTCGGTTCAGTGCTTCGTTTTGCAGCCACCGGTCAGCCGCCATTTGGAATCGATGAAACGGATGTGGTCTTGAACCGCATTCGGACTGACAATGTCGAATCCCTAAAAAAGCTGCGTCCCGATCTGCCAATTGCGGTCTGTAACACGTTCGACCGATTGCTCATCAAGGACATAACCCAACGAACAGCATCCGCGACTGAGTTTCTCAAACAGTTGAGCGAACAACGAACGCCCGACTCGCATTGGTCGGTGAAATCAATAGCCTTAGCCGGCTCTGTTGCACTAGTCATGAGTGCGCTTTTGCTTTGGGGATTCTTGGCTGGCGGAAAATCGGAGCAGGTGAGCAAACGGACGACGGATTCGAAGCGAGATGGACTTTCGGCCATAACCCTAAGTGAACTCCCGTTTGGAATTCGAGGGGTCGAAAGCCGGTTTCGATCCCTCGAAGAGGCTGTTCGAGGGGCATTCAACGGACAAGAAATTACAATCGATCACAACGGTCCTTTTGAAACGTCGCGAATCGACATCAAACGCAAACGGCTCTCCATCGTTGCGAGCGATGGAGTATCACCCTTGTTCGTACCCAAGAAAGGACCTTTAGAAACGAACCAACAGTTCCTGACAAGTGATAGCGATTTGCACGTGAGTGGTATCCGCGTCGAATGGCCAATCGAGATTGAAGTTACCGATTTCCAAAAATTGTTTGAGATGCCTGCTATCTTCTGCTTTGACGGTGATTTGTCGTTGGACGATTGTGCAATTCGGCGAGGGACAACTGGTATTTGTGCTCATGGATCGAGATCCATGAGAATTCGCCGCTGCACTTTTGAGGGCGGTTCGCATTGCCTAGGTTGGACCGCTCAAGGAGGTACGGTCACCGTCGAGAATTCGAAGATACGGGGCAGGAATGGTTGCTTGCTCTTTTTCCCACCGCCAAGTCCGCAAAACAATGGTTCGGGGAAGTATACCATGGTGGATGTCGGCTTCGTTGGGGAGACGGCAATCGAATTGGGGCTGACCCGAAGCCAGACCAACTCGATTCAAATCCAAGCCGAAAACTGCGTGTTTGATAACCCCATTCTTTTAAGTCTGATAGCAAGTCCACCTCTAGCGCGCCAGGTCGCAATTCCACAGTCTATGCTGACGTTGATGCGAGGGACCTTGAATTGGGACGAATCCAACTGTAGGCATCGTTTCGGACAGACCTATTTGTCTAGTCGGATGCTGAGGCAACCAGAACGAAGGTATTCGAGCGAGTTGGTGGACTTAGAGACTTGGCGAAAACAATGGCAAACCGACTTCCCTGGCTCGACTGAAATTGATGTTTTGCCAAGAATTGAGAGCCGTTGATCCTGCACGGCTTGACGATGGAGGACATCCATCGGCGGAGCGACAGATGTACGAAGGCTCTGGGCGTGCCACACCGAAATTGCCGAATCGATAAGAGATAATCCAAGGGATCGCTACGGAATTATTTTAGTCCGTCGATTTCGGCAATGAGTTGGTCGATTCCGATGCCGTAGCGTTCGAGAACCGACGCTAGGATTCCTCCGACATGCTCACAACGTCCACGTCTCACCGAAGTGCTCGTTGTAAACGTTGGTACCGTCAGTGGTTGGCTGCTCAGTTGAGATCGGGAGTGGCCCTGAGCGTAAACTTCTCTGGCCGACGGTTTAACAACAGGCGGAGTGGTTTCGAGGTCTTCCCAGTTGAAGGCTTGCTGAACATATTGGGGGGCAGTTGGAGATGTTGCGGTCGCCATAATCCAGTTTTCACAAGTTCCAAGGTTGCGTTCGACGATCCTGGCTTCGGCCAAGTCCGATTCGGTTGCTTCCATAATCGCCATCCCCTGGACACGTCTGGTCAACGCCCATGGAACTGCAAAATATTCTTGTAAAAATCTTGCGGACCCCGCTTAGCCCCCGAGCGGACTTGGGAAATTCGATACCATATTTACTTTAAAGTCGGTTTTCCTAAACTGACACAGCCGACAACAGTCAAAGTAGTAGGCACATTCCATGTGCCGTCCACTTAGAATCGCGGTAGGTGCTGTCGAGCGGACGGCACGACGGAGCTTGCCTGCCACTTTTGTCGGCTGTGTCTAAACTTCAAGGAACTTTGGTCTATGGCTCTCCAGTGGATCTCTGGCAAAATTGCGCGCAAGCATGTTTGGTCCGAAGGGTTGTTTACCCTTTCGATCCACTGTCCAGGTGTTGGACAGTTTGAATCCGGACAGTTCTTGCAGGTAGGCATGCAATTGCCGGAGAAACACCTGCACCGTCCTTACTCAGTCGCTTCGCCCCACGGCGATACGCTTGAGTTTTTTATTGTAAAGGTCGATGAGGGAGAATTAACTCCACGTCTATGGGTTCTCAACGAAGGGGACTCCATCGATGTATCCGCCAAAGCCACTGGTGGCTTTACGCTATCGCACACGCCGGTGGCGGAGACCATTTGGCTGCTTGCGACTGGCACCGGCTTGGCCCCGTACATCGCCATGATGCGAGAAGAGACCATTTGGCAACGGCACAAAAACGTGGTCTTAGTCCATGGCGTCCGATACGCCACGGATCTTGCCTATCAAAAAGAATTAGAGCAAATCCGAGTCCGGTACGGAAACCGATTCCATTCGATCGCCGTTGTTTCCAGGGCGGAGGTGCCTGGCGCGATTTCAGGTCGAATTACAACTGCAATCGAAAACGGGGCCTTAGAAAGCAAGGCGGAAAACGCACTAGCCCCCTCGAACAGCGTCGTCATGATGTGCGGCAACCCTCAAATGCTTGACGATGTCGAGGCACTCTTGAACGACCGCGGAATGCACCGTCACAAAAAGTCCAACCCTGGACATGTCGTTGTCGAACGGTATTGGTGATGATTCAACTTGAGTGAAACAGTCGCACGCCATTGAGCATTCTTGCTATGATGGACTTGTTTCCCCGCACTCTAACAGTCCAAATAGAAAGGTATGAAATGCTATTACGCTCGCCAACTGGCAAACTACTATTAATCCTTGCGATATTGTTCCTCCCGGCCCATTTTACCATCGCTCAAGAGCCAGCAAAAAAAATAATCCCAAAACCACCTGAGGCTGACAAGGTGGTTCCGGAAAAGGAAAAGTCGAAATGGAAGCCGATGCTGGAGAAGGATTCACTTAAGGGTTGGGAGATCACCAACTTTGGTGGCGAGGGGGCTGCCGAATTGAGCGAAGGTGTTTTGCGGCTAGAACGTGGCGACCCGCTTACCGGCATCAATTCCATTCGCAAGGACTTTCCGAAGGAGAATTTCGAGATGCGATGGAAGGCATCGCGAGTGGATGGCTCCGATTTCTTTGCTGGGGTCACGTTTCCAGTCGGGGACGAGTTCTGCTCGCTCATATGCGGGGGCTGGGGGGGCGGATTGGTCGGATTGAGCAGCATCAATGGCAACGATGCGTCTGAAAACGAAACCACAGGCTTTCGCCAGTTTAAGAACAAACAATGGTACTCGTTTAGAGTTCGCGTTGACAAAAAGCATGTCACCGCTTGGATCGACGACGAGGAGGTGATCAAAGTCGAACGCGACAATAAAAAGTTTTCGTTAAGAGGCGAAGTCTTTAAGTCTAAGCCTGTAGGCTATTGTGTGTTCCAATCCATCGTGGACATCAAGGAATGGGAATTTCAGACGATCGAATGAGAAAGGCCTGATAGCGATTTTAAGATGGCGGCTGCTTTTCCAGAATCGATTGCTCGTTCCGCCCGAGCAACGCCGTCGATCAGCGAATGGGTCATGCCGCTGACCCAAAGTGCGGCCGATGTGTTTGCCAGCACGATATCGCGGCGTGGACCTCGCTCTCCGCCAAGTATCGCTAGGATTGCAGCGGCGCTCTCCTTGGGGTCGTCCACCTTGAGATCATCCACCCTAATCCAAGAGAGTCCAAAGGACTCTGGGGTCCAGGTTGTCTGCGTGAGCATGCTCCGTTGGATATGCAGCACATGCGTATCCGCCGACAAAGAGACTTCGTCCATTCCGTCATGACCCCGGACTACGATGGCAGCTTCGATCGGCAACTGGAGAAGAGCCGCAGCCATTTTGGTTTGTAAATCTTCTTGGCCAACGCCGATGATTTGGTAGGCTGCACCTGCTGGGTTGCAAAGAGGGCCGAGATAATTGAAGAGTGTAGGGACGGAAATGGAACGCCGTACCGTCGCCACGTGCTTCATGGCTGGATGGAGAAGCGGAGCATAGCAAAAGCAGATTCCCAAGTCGTTTAGGCAGGATTCGACGACATTGCGGGTTGCGTCGATTTTGACGCCGAGTTCGCTTAGGACGTCCGCCGAACCCGTGGCGCTCGTGATCTTGCGATTGCCGTGTTTTGCGACCGTTGCTCCGGCGGCGGCGGCTACGATGGCAGTTGCGGTTGAAATGTTGAAGGTTTTGGCGCCATCGCCACCGGTACCGCAAGTGTCTAGTAGTCCAATTCGGTTTGTACGGATAGGAGTCATCATCATTCGCATGGCCCGAACCGCACCCACCAATTCGGAAACCGACTCCCCCTTTGTTCTCAAGGCAAGGAGTAGTTGCCCAATTTCCTCGTCCGGAGCCATACCCGCCAGCATCCAGGTGATGGCTTGCTGCATCTGATCTGGGGAAAGATCCTGGTTAGATTGGGCAAGACTTAGGAATTCTTCGAGCATGTTGGTGGTGTAAGCTAGAGTCGCGTCTAGCAAACGGTGGTTAAGTGACATAAAACTTAGAGTAGCTTCATAACACGAGTTGACTCATTTCAGAGATATTTGTCCAGCATGGCACGTAAAGTCATAATTGATTGCGATCCAGGGATTGACGATGCCGTTGCCTTGATTATGGCATTGTTTGATCCTCGGCTGGACGTGGTTGCGGTGACGGCATGCTCTGGAACGGTTGAATCCGAACGAAGTATTCAGAATATCCTTGGACTTTTGGAAAGACTCGATCCGCCTCGCTTCCCGCGTGTAGGTTCCGGGACCGATCCGGAGGATGCTCCCGTTTCGGACAATCGGCAAATGCATGGCGAAGATGGACTTGGCAATTTAGGACTATCGCCTGTCAATCGCCAACACATCATGACTAGCGAAAAGTTAATCGCGGAATTACTGCGAGCCGAACCAGGCGATATCACGATTTTATGCTTGGGACCTTTAACCGGAATTGCCAGAGCATTTCAGCGGGACCCGAGCATTATCGAATCGGTTGACAAAATCATCATGCTTGGCGGATCCACTCAGTGCATTGGAGACGTTACGGCCGCAGCAGAATTCAATATGCATTTTGATCCTTCCAGTGCTTCCACCGTGTTTCGCTCCTCGACAACCAAAGCGCTGATACCGCTCGAAATTACCAATCAAGTCGTTTTTGATCTTAATATGTTAGCGATGCTGCCTGCCAAAACGACACGCGCAGGTAATCTACTCCATACGATGCTTCCGCATTTGTTTAGGTCGTATCGACAACTGCGAGGCCAAGAAGCCATCGCATTGCAAGCGGTGCTCGGTATAGTCTACCTGGTTGAGCCAATTTTATTCAAGTCGGAGCAGTTCTCCGTAGACATCGAGGAGCTCGGCGAGCTTACTCGGGGGGCTACGATTGTGGATCGACGGGCATTTGCATCCGGTCGTCGAGACTTGGAGATCGTCACCTCGGTGGATGCGGACGCGGTTAGGGACTGTGTTACCAACGGACTCAAATTCGCTGGCCAATGTACTGAAGGACTCTAACTCTGTGACGCGTTCGCGAATTGGTCCTTTAGCTTTAGAGTCTCCGCTCGGTGAACGCGGTTCGAATGTTTTTCGGGCTGTCCATATGCAACAGCGTGCACAGGTTGTTGTGCGTGTTTTCTCCGTTCCATTAGGAATGACCCCAGAATCGAAACAAGAATTTGCAGACCAGTTAGACAGCCTTAAGGCGCTTCGTCATCCCGGAATCGTTCGCTGCTATGGTGGTGGGTTCGATGCCAAAGACGCTTATTTGGTCTACGAATTGATGCCAGGCGAATCGCTCGCTTCGTCACTCAAGCGACGGGAAAGGCTTCCATGGGAATCGGTGCTCGATTATGGTCTTCAGCTTTGCGAAGCGTTGCAATATGCTCATGAGGCAGGTTGGATTCACGGCCGAATTCGCCTCGACAAAATCATCGTTTCTGAAGATGCCAACAAGGTCAAGATTAGCGATTTTCGTCGTGGGCCTGGTGCTCCAGCGCAACTCACGCCAGAGCAGCTAGCCTTTTCCGCCCCGGAAACGTTCTCCAACCAACCAAAGTGGAATGCAGCGACGGATTTGTACAGCGTCGGCGCAGTCCTATACCATGCAATCACTGGGAAACCACCGTTCACAGGCAACTCCGTTGCGGAGGTCAAGCAGTCAATCGTCAGTTCCAGCATTGCACCCGTTGCGTCGATTGTATTTGATTGTCCCGTCTGGCTCAGTTCGATTGTCGAACAACTGCTGAGCAAAGATCCTCTAAAAAGGCCCTTCTCAGCTGCCGCGACCGCCATGGCGCTCCGCGAGGCACAACGAAGGGCAACCGAAGGAATGGGGGTCGCCGAACACGCCGTTTCCGGATTTAGTCCGTTGCAACTCAACACCAATCGGGCCGAAGCAGAAATCGCTCTTGGCAGAAAGAAAAAAAGAAAGCGTAGGTTGGACGACGAGGATCCGTATGACAAACCCGGATTCTTCGAACGGCCTCTCGTGTTGTTAGGGTTGCTAGCTACCGCCATCTGCCTGATCACTTTTCTCGTTTGGCCGGCTGGCGAGAAAACGCTACGTGCTCGAGCCGAAATGCTGATGGCGAGCGCGGATTTGAGTTCCCATAACGAAGCAAGGGACAAATATCTGTATCCACTGATCGAGAGGTTCCCCGAAAGCGAAAGTGCAGTTTGGGCAGAAGAACAACTCGAATCGATCGAAATGGAGAATGCCGAAGTGAGGATGCAAAGCAATCGTCGTTTCGGTCGTGATCCATCCACCGAAGGCGAGCGCAAATACACCGAAGCCAACCGTTTCGAGCAGTTCGGTGATCGCGTCACTGCGTTCGAGAGATACAAAGGAATCGTTAACTTGCTAAAGGACGAGGTAAAAGAGCGTCCCTTCGTCAATTTGGCCAGACGGCAGATTGCAAAAATCGAGTCTAACCCCCCTAGTAGTACCGAAGAATTGAGGCGGTTTCTCATGGAAAAATTAGAGCAAGCAGAGAAAATGTATGCGAGCGGCGATGCCATTGGCGCCAAACAGATTTGGGATGGAATCGTCAATCTCTACAACGGCAACAAAGAGATGTTGCCTATTGTTGAAAAAGCGCAAGCAAGACTTGGCAAGACAAAAAGCTAGGACATGAGAAACTGCAATGATACGATTCTTAAATTTTGCCACAATAACGTTGTTACTCGGCTGTATGACATTTACTGGTTGCGATCGGGCTACGACCGCGATCAAGGGTGCAAGCAAAGAATCCGGAGGTCAACCGACTGTCGGAAATGAGAACAATACACTCAAAAAAGTGGATACGACACCAATACCCGAATCCACTGCTGCCGCACGCTCATTGCTCAAGGTTTGCATCAGTAAATACAAACGGCTTCAGAGTTATGAAGATCTTGGCGTCTTGTGCATTCGCATTCCAACCATAGACCCCAAGGCTCCCAAGGTGATTAATGAGCCGATGCGAATCGCATTCGAGGCCCCAAACAAACTTGCAATTCAGTCCAGGACCCTGCAAACGATGTGGTCCAGCAGAACCAATACTTGGGAGGCCATTGTCGGCAATGAGAATTTCAAACCGTTTGGTTCTCAACGACTCGTACGACCCCTGCCAGACGCCATCGATTTAACTTGGCTGATCGTGGACAATCTGGGGACTTCTTTGAATGATCCCATCATCGGTTCGCCTGTCCAGTTGCAGTTGCTATTCGATGAAAACCCACTTGCGTACTTGATGGAACCTGATTCCGAAATGGCGCTCCTTCCACCCGAGAGTTTCGATTCCGCGAGATGCGACCGCATACAAGTGATTTCAAAAGGTTTGAAATGGGTGTTTTGGATCGACCAAGAGAAACAGTTGCTCCGAAAGTATGAAATGCCGTCTCAAGGGATCGAATTCTTGGTCCCCGGACTCCCTTCGGATTTTGATCCTACGAAAGCCGAATTGTCCGTTGAATTGGTCGGCGCAAAAGCCAATCCGAGCGTCGACTGGTCCGTTTGGAAGATACCTGAACAATCCGGAGAAATCCCTGTTCGACGACTAATCGACGCGCCGCCACGCAACACCCCTCCCCTTATCGGCAAACAACTCGAAGCATTCGATTTGTATGGAGCCGATGGTAAAATTATCCTCGACTCAGCCCAGCGGAGTAAATGGATTACCGTATTGTGCTGGGTTACCAACGACGAGATTGGCGAGAAGTTTGTAAAGTACTTGTTCGACATTCAACGTAAAATCGACAAGCGCACACCGAACAAAGCTGAGATAATCCTTGTTACACAAGCGAAAGCATCTGAGATGCAGGCGTCACTCCAACGGTGGAACTGCGGCCTACCATTGGCGATCGATACAAAAGGCTTAACGGAGGAAGTGTTTGCGATTCGGCGTCAGCCTGCGGTCGTGGTGCTAGATAAGCAAGTACGCGTTCAGCACTTCGATGAGTTTGGCTATTTGGACCTGATCCCCGATATCGTCGAGAATCTCCAAGTCGGTGTGGACATAGCATCTCGCAGATTGCAAAACGCGATCCATGACGAAGCGAGATTCAATTCAAGACTACATCGATCGATGGTGGATAAAACACAAACGGAGAGGCTTGTCCCAATTGAGTCGTTTCCCTTTACCTATCACAAATCCAAGGAAGCGTGGCACGTTGCTTTCGACGAAACAATCATTGCTGCCAGCAGCGAGCATTTTTTCCCGCAAGATAGCGAATCGGATGAAGCCTCTGGGCTCTTCGCTTCCAATGCCAAGCGTCAACGCATTACGACTGTCCTGGATGAATTGGGGAGAGTCTATAGCATTGACAATTCCGGGGTCAAGAATTGGATCGCAAACATTCCTATCGATCAAGCAGATAACGCCAGACGCATTCACGTTTTGCCTGATCCGTGGACGCATCGTTGGATTGCAATTGTGCCGGAAGGGTTGCCTAGGTATTGGCTGATCGATCCACCCACCTTAGCAAACGAGGATCCTGCCGATGCAACACAATACGACCTGGATGGAGATGAATCACCAGTAGCCTTCGCTTGGACAGCCAAGGACGGTCTGCCAAGTCTGACCATTGCCACTAGCTCATCGAAACTTAGAGTTCTCGAACCAAAATCCAAGAAACGCTTCAGCGCGGATACGTCTGAGATCGCTGCCATTGTTCCATTTATCAATGACCGCGGTGAGTGTCTTACTTGGAACGTGCTCAAGACCGATGGTCAAGTTGAGGAACTTGAGGATTTTCGATCCATGTCGTTCGCAACAAGTGACGAATCAAATCTATCCAAAATAAAAAAGTTGACCTTCATTCCACAGGCAAGCCCATGGGTATGGGGAAGCAGTCGCAACCGAGGAGTAATACTGGGATTGGCTCAATTGCCAAGTGGCGAGACGGGCACGATCTTGCAGTCTCGACTTTTCGAACCAATACTTCGCCATCCTCTATCTGTCCGCCCCGAACAATGCCGAATACTCTCCGCAACCACTCTTTTAGATGGTTCGTTTTACTGGCTGTCGACCGCCCCAAATCGCGTATTGCATCTACAAACAGGCGATGGCTTGGTTGCCGACCAAATGTCTTTGGGGAAACGCCTTGTTACGGCCGGAATTTTCCCAGAGGACAAAAATTTAAGAGTCGTTTTGGTGATCGACAAGGAAGTGAACTGTTGGTCAATCGAGATACCAAAACCAGCTCCCGCATCCGAAGCAATACCCGCAGCGAGCGACCGCGAGGCCGTTAATCCATCTGAGCCACCTCGCACGTGACTTCATGCATAAACAACTTGCATTCGGACCTACACGTTCACGCCATCCGGACTTTTGCCGCTTGGTGAATCAGTTCCAAGGCTTTCGTGCCTGCTTAGCTCAAGCTCATTTATGAACCGTAATTCCGCAGTCATTTCGTTAGGTGCATGTCTCTTCTGGATCGGCTCCATGGCGCGGGCCCAACGATCGGTCGACTACTACTCGAACGACTCGGTTCAAGCAGCAATGAGGAGTGTGGAAGCGAGTCTAGCCAAGATCTCCCCTCAGCCTTCGAATGCACCTGACCCTTTTCTAACGGACGCGCTATCGTCGTTTCGTCTGTTGCTCGAATTGAATCCGGGAGAACGACGTCGCTATGTGCTGCCAAGGCAGGCAGAAGCCGCGAAAATCAATGCGCAACGAATCAAGAAGTTGTTTGATTCCAAGGAGGCATGGACGGAGTTTGTGACTTCGTTAGACTCGCTTATTGAGGCACTGGAGCGGGCCGCCGATACCGCGGAAACAACACAGGATTATGAGGCGGGTTACCGGTTAAAATGGCAGATCGCTGGTATGCGTTCAGTGTTGCCGATTGGATCAAGTAAACGATATCCAGCCGACCTTAATTGGTCTCATGCGGATGCCTTGAAATCACCTCCTGAAGTCAGAAAGGCATTCGCCAATCATCCAAAGACGCTTTGGCCAGCAGGTTCGTATTCCTTGGTGACGACCCCGCATTTTGAAATCGCTTCCCAATCGGAGGCCAAGGCTACAGCCGAGGTGGCGATCCTTTGTGAGCAATCGTTTGCGGTATGGAAGCAAGTGTTCTTTTCCGTTTGGGCCAACGACCAAGTTGCTGCACCTGAATATGCTGAGGCGCTAGACCACAAGTTTTCCGTAGTATTGTTTCGTAACCGCGACGCTTATGTAAAAGCTCTTAGATCGGTTCCGGACATTGGCGTTTCTACGGGCTACTACGATCCAAACCGGATCGTCGCGTTATTCTATTCGGATGGTGCCAAGACACCGAGCACCGTAATGCACGAGCTAACGCATCAGTTTTTTTACGAAGCTAGCAACAAACCAGTCTTGCTGGATACGAATCGAGGTATGGGGTTTTGGGTAGTTGAGGGGGTCGCATTGTACATGGAGTCCATGTCGACTCGCGCATGTGGCGGCAGCTTGATTGCGGATGTTGGGGGTTGGGATGCGCCACGACTTCAAGCGGGTAGATACCGCCGTTTGCACGACAAATACTGGGTGCCTTGGGACGAGTTTCACTCTGCAGATGGCAAACGGTTCCGCGGTGAAGAAGACATCCGAGCCTGGTATAGCCAAGCGACCGGGCTCGCTCACCTAGGGTTGGATGGATCGGTTGAACAGCGAAAGGCGTTTGAGCGATACGTCGCAAGTGTGTATGAAAACAACGAAAGCCCGGCGTTGCTTGGTCCATGGAACGATGACCAGAAACTACGGGATGCATTCGATCAGTATTTGATTCTCGGCCCGTCCAAATTGAAGTCGCGACCATTCTTTCCCAATCGACGTGAGGCAGTTCTCTCTCGAAGTCGAATCACTTCTCAATCGTTGTTGGATTGGCCGGTGGAGTTTCGGACTACGCCGTGGTTGGACCTGTCCTTCAGCCAAGTCGACGACGTATTATTTGTTGAAGGAGGCAAGAAACGGGTACCGTTTTGGAACGTCCAAAGACTGAATCTGGAATCGACCAAGATAACCGACATTTCTATGCCAGGGATTGCTGAAAGCAAGAACTTGTCGGAACTGGATTTGTCCAATTGCAACATCTCGGATGTGGGAGTGACAGCATTAAGGGATCATAAAGCGCTTAAAACACTGTGGTTGAATCAATGCAACGTTACGGACGCTACTATCGATGTTTTGCTCTCGATTCCGCAACTGGAGGCGATTCATCTCTCGAAAACCAAGGTGAGCCAAATGGGCTGGAGCCGATTGTTGGCCGCCAAACCGAGATTAAAAAGCAAATCGACTGGCCCATAAAGTGCGCCTTGTTAACACACTTTTGCGGAGCAAAAGGCGACAAAGTTCTGCACCTTGCGAATATACTCACAACCTATCCGCGATAGTGCGCCTCGTACTCGCACTTTTGCGGAGCAAAAGGAGACAATTACGTGTGGCACGCCCAAAGCGAAGCGTGGGCGTGGGGCGGGTTAGGATTGTTCGCCTATGCCAGTGCATCTACCGAAGCACAGGCATGAGATTCAAACGATTCAAGCTGCCAAATCGTTGAACCTCGAGCCGTGGGCAACGGACGCAGCGCTTCCTCTGTCGCGTAAGGCTCAGGGTTAAATGAAGAAAACACGACGCCTACTGGAAAGTGATTCCAAGGACGGATAAGCTCAACGGTAAGTTCGTGGGTTGTCGAGCCCAATTCATTCTTGGTCCTTTGTTTTGGAGTCCTCTTATGGCTACAGTTGTCGCACCTATCACTCAGCCCAAAGTCAAACATACCGAGTGCTTTATCGACGGTCATTGGCGACCGGCAATGTCCGGCAAGACCTTTGAAACCATCAATCCCGCAACCGAAGAAGTGATTTGCGAAGTGGCTGAAGCGGATAAAGCGGACGTCGACGCGGCAGTCAAAGCCGCTCGTCACGCATTCGACAGCGGGCCATGGAGCAAAATGGATGCCCGTGATCGTGGCAAAATCATGTTCCGTTTGGCCGACTTGATCGAGGAAGAAATCGACGAGTTGGCGGCGTTAGAAACACTGGATAACGGCAAGCCGATTCGGGAGGCACGCTATGCGGATTTGCCGCTGGTCATCGATTGCTTGCGATACTATGCCGGTTACGCAGACAAAATCCACGGTTCGACGATCCCGATTCGTGGCAATTACTTCACGTACACACGGCGTGAACCAGTGGGGGTTGCAGGCCAAATCATTCCTTGGAACTTTCCGATGCTCATGACAGCCTGGAAGTGGGGGCCTGCTCTGGCGTCTGGCTGTACTATTGTAATGAAACCTGCCGAGCAAACTCCGCTTTCTTGCTTGCGCATGGCGCAACTGGCCAAGGAAGCTGGAATCCCGGACGGCGTTATCAATGTAGTCCCAGGCTATGGACCGACCGCCGGTGCGTCCGTGGTAAAACACCCAGGTGTCGACAAGATCGCGTTTACGGGCGAACATCGAACCGCCCAAATCATCATGCGGGACGCTGCCGAATCACTCAAGAGGTTGACGTTTGAATTAGGTGGCAAGAGTCCCAATGTGGTGCTTGCGGACGCTAACCTAGATCGAGCTGCACAAGGTGCGTATGTCGGCTTGTTCCTGAATCAAGGCCAATGCTGCTGTGCAGGCAGTCGTGTTTATGTTGAGAAACGAGCGCATGATGAGTTTATGGACAAATTGACCAAGCTGACTAAAAATCGTCGCTTAGGCAATCCTTTCTCGATGGATACCGAACAAGGGCCTCAAATCGACAAGGCTCAGTTCGACAAGATCATGGGCTACATTGACAAGGGCAACAGCGAGGGGGCAAAGTGCGTCTCGGGCGGTGAGCGGTTTGGGGATAAAGGTTACTTCGTCCAGCCAACCGTTTTTGATGGCGTTACCGATTCAATGGCGATCGCCCAGGACGAAATTTTTGGTCCGGTCATGTCCGTCTTGACCTTTGAGGACTGGGACGATTTGGTGAAACGAGCCAATAATACGTTTTACGGATTGGCCGCTGCAGTTTGGACCCGTGATGTGACTCGAGCTCACGACTTTGCTCGACGTGTTCGGGCAGGAACGGTGTGGGTAAATTGTTACGATGTGTTCGATGCGGCAGCCCCCTTCGGCGGCTTCAAGATGAGCGGACAAGGCCGAGAGCTTGGTGAAGAAGGACTCAAAGCATACACCGAGTCCAAAACGGTAACCATCAGTTTGGATGATTAGTCAGTGTTGCACGGCGTGCTATTTGGAGTGCGGAAATTCATTTCCGCTTTTAGAACCGCGCAAAAAACACGCCAGGTAAACTTGGTTGTTCCGAAGTTTTCCAAATCTCGCGTCGACGAAGTGTCCCAGGACCTAAGGTTTTACACCGGAGGCAATGTGATACCGGCGAGAGTCAAACACATCGCACTCGATGAGCCAACGCTCTAAATTCTCTCGGTACCAGTTCGGTTGTTTGGTTACCAAAACCAAACGACCGCCGGGCCGCAGAGAACGATGGGCCGCCGCAATAAACTTTTCCGCAATCCGGAAGTCACCGAAATAGGGTGGGTTTGCCAATGCCATATCGAATTGATCAGGCTCTCCGTACTCGCCAGAGTGATTGAGTTCCGTCGTTACGTTGTTGATCCCATTCAACTTCAATGAACGAGTCAAACAAGAAAGAGATCGCGCGTTGGAGTCCACAGCATGCACCTTGGCGCTAGGGTCGCGTTTGGCAATGCCAAGGGTAACAGACCCACTGCCACAACCGATGTCCAAGAGCCTTGCTCCGGGGTACACATCGACCGCATCCAAAAGTTGGCGTGCGCCGTTGTCAAGCTGTCGATGCGAAAAAACCCCAGGACGCGTGATCAGTTGAATCAACTCATCGCAGTCGCGAAAGGCCAGCTCGCACGAAAAATCCTTGAGTTTTTTGAGTGGCGTCTTTTTGTCGACCATGTAAACCACTGCGTCGGCGAACCGGCGAACCTTGACGCTCTTTTCAAAGCCCTTCATCTGGTCATGCAACCACCGATCTTCCGGGTTGTCGACCGAAACTACCAATCGTCCCCCCATCGCAAGTTGATGGAACATTTGCTGCAAAAAATCGCGAGACAACTCCGCTTCGCCCGAGGAGACCAACGGGATGAACGCGAGTTGATACTCTTTCAACGGAAGGTCGGCCGTACAAGCTATTTCCAGATTGGTAGGCATCTCCTTGGCCGGTTGCATTTTCTCATCTGGCAAAGCCATATGCTCGGTCGCCCGAAATGCTTGGAATTGATCCAAGTACCAGCATGTTACGTGCGAGTCTGGCGTCAATCGTGCAAACCACTCAGCAGCTTGAGAACGTCCAAACGAGATGCTAGCCACTTGGAGCGTTGAATTGGTTGAATTCGCTGCAATTTGATGAAAAGGAACCAAGTCAAGCTCCCTCACGATTTCCCAAAGCCGTTGCTCTTCGATGCGGGGAGTCAGACGTTCCGGAACCCACTCGGTAGTTGTTTCACCGCTGTTTGGGGCTTCCGATTGGCTTTCAAGTTGGCTGGGTTCGTCCAAAGTTTGTGAATCAGGTTTCAACATTAAGGGGCAAAAGCTCTATTTCAAAATGACAATTCAAGTCGCGTGGCAGCCTCGATTAACCCCGAACCGCGGGCGACGGCTGTAGAGTTCATTACCATCGCCGACAGCTCGGGGTCAAACGAACTGTTGCTATGTTAAGTGACGAACGGCAAGGAGCCAACCGCTGGATTTGTCATTTTGTCGATTGTTGCTTGAGCAAATACTGCTCGACGAACAAAACAGTGGCGTAAAACTGATAATCGGCGTTGTTTTTCTTGCGAAATCCGTGCCCTTCGTCGGTCGCCATCAAGTACCAAACCGGGCTTTGGTTGACCTTGACTTTCGCGACCATTTGCTCCGCTTCGCTCAGCGGAACGCGAGGATCGTTCCCACCTTGGACTACAAAAAGAGGTTTCGAGATTTTGCCAGAGTTGTTCAGTGGGGCAGTTCTCTCGAAAAAAGCCGCCATTTCTGGTTCGCGTTCGTCTCCATATTCCACCCGACGAAGATCTCGTCGATAGCTTTCAGTGTTCTTTAAGAACGTACCAAAATGAGAGATTCCAACGACATCCAGCGAACAAGCGATACGTTGGTTATATTCCACGGCACAAGCCAGCGTCATGTATCCGCCATAACTGCCCCCAGTGATCATCACGCGGTTCGCATCGAGATTCGACGATTCTGCGATCCAGTCCAGTAGCGAGCCTATGTCTTTTACCGAATCAAGCCGCAACATGCCGTTATCAAGCTTAACAAAGGACTTTCCGAATCCATCGCTCCCTCGCACGTTCGGAAACAAAATAGCACAGCCCAATTCATTAAGAAAATAGTTGTTGCGGCCCAGAAAAACCGGACGTGACTGTCCCTCTGGACCTCCATGGATGTTGATGATCACCGGGCGTTTGCCTTCAAATTTACTAGACGGTTCATACAAAAAGCCGCTGATGCTTTTGCCATCGAACGTTTTCCATTCGACCAACTTAGCCGTGCTAAGGTCGGATGGGACCAGACCGCCAAACTCGCTTTCCGTCCAGCGAGTCAGCTCCAGGGTTTTGGCGTTCACACTGTAAGCATCCGAGGAACTTTGAGCTGAAGTTAACGTGATGGCCAACTCCGAACCGTCTTTGCGCCACTTGCCCAGCGAGATAACACCGACTGGCAAGTTCGGGACTTTCCTTTTGATCCGGGACTTCGCATCAAGAATGTAGAGAGCCGATGCACCTCGTTCGTTGACAGCAAATGCAACCTGGGCGCCGTCGTGGGAAAGCTCAAAGCTCTCGACATCCCATGGTATGTCTTCTGTAAGCGATTTCACTTTCTTATCGGCCAACGACATCGTTGCGAGTTGTTGGAATTCACCTGCCGCATCGCTGGTCATGTAAATGCCTTTACCATCCTTGGTGTAAGCGGCACCGCCATAGGCAACATCCTTTTTGAGATCGGTGATGGCAGACAGCAAACCAGTCGCGACATCGGCTTCGTAGAGATTTGTTTTGTTGATAGAGATCATCTCCATGACTAACAGTTTTGAATCATCGGGCGCCCAATCTTGAACGGACCAGCCGCCGCCAGCCAATTGCACCGCCAATCGATCCGATTGGGGATTGGCCGGATCCATGATCCAGAGATCTCGGTCGGCACCGTTTCGCCGCGTAGAGCCATAGCAAATCAAATTCTCTTTGTTGTTCCAGGACCATCCACCATTTTGAGTGCGGCCGCCATCGGTCAAGAGCGTCGCCTCACCCGTAGCCATGTCCTGGCGATAGAGTTGTCCAAACTCATTGCCGCCGACATCCTTGCTGAACAGAAAGTACTTTCCTTTAGTTGGTTCAAAGACCGCATTGCCAACGGGTTCATTGAAAAAAGTGAGTTGATACCTCGCTCCACCTGGCGATGAAACTCGGTGGACTTGGTTGGAGTTGGCAAAGCGAGTCGAGACGAGCATGGAGCGTTGTGTTGGATGCCAATCGAGGACGCTGGCACCCCGCGCTTCGGTGTATTTGCGTACTTTGTCTGCAAGGGAAACGGGGATACTTGGAATCCCTTCGATCTTTAAATTGTCACTTGGTTTTAGGTTGGCGGCGCCGGCGTTGGTGTCTTGAGCGCAACTTGCTTTGGATAGGTAAGCGCATGCGGCCAAAATAAGCACTACGCCGGTAGTGAATGAACCAAATCGAGAACGCAAAAAAGGGATAAGACTCATTTTTCTTCCTTTTGGGAGAGCGGCAGAATGTACGATTGGAGTGCTGGGATGCATCCTAGCATTAAACTTGGAGTGCTGGGATTCATCCCAGCCTTAAACTTTGGAGTGCTGGGATTCATCCCAGCTTTAAACTTTGGAGTGCTGGGATTCATCCCAGCTTTAAGATCGCACTGCTGGGTGCAGTCGTGGGTTAGCCTTGTTTTTAACTAAAATTGTTGCCTGCGAAATTTGCATCTGCATAAATCGATATTGCAAAAAGAATCGCACCCTATCCCAACCTGATCGGCCGGATTTTCGACTGACACAGCCGACAAAAGTAGCAGGCACGCTCCGTCGTGCCGTCCGCTCGCCTAACTGCGATTCTAAGTGGACGGCACATGGAATGTGCCTACTACTTTGACTTTTGTCGACTGTGTCACGAATGACCCTTCGGTAGGTGCCATGACTCTTCGGTAGGTGCCAGGCATGCGATATTCATTTTTGGGTTCGCGCGGACTACCCAAACCAGCAACATTGCTCACTGCGGGAAACGCTCTACCAACAACGCCCGACTCGCTGCCGTCAGGTAATTTTCAGGAAGAAGCCTCAGTCTACTCACATCGCGCTCGAGGTCGGCAGCAAGTTGACGCTCGAAAAGCCATCGCAACGGCGGATAATATGGGAATATGTAACTCTTCCTCCCCGAAAACGGGTTCGGCAACGAAGCTGTGTTGCCCCGCACCAGTTCTCGACTTGCTGTCGCATGTTCGCGCGTTTCTTCTAAGGTCGCAGTCCTCTCGTTCGGCACCTGTGGGATTAAGCTCCTGAAAACACCTGCCCCTCCCATTGCCTCGACATCATGATCGCTAACTTCCCTGAGAAAGTACATTGCAACGTTGCGGGAAGCATGCGTAGACAACGGGTCGTCTTGATGGGCGATTTCTTGAAGTTCTCGGTTGAGCTGCCAAAGTCGAAGTGCTACTTTCGGGTCGTTTTCGCTCAAGGCAACCGTGGCTAGAGCGGCGGTGCGTGCGATAAGGTATTCAAGCTGCAGACTGAATTCCGTTGTGTCGCCAACTTGCTTTCGTCGCCCGCGTATCTGATCCTCCAATTGCGGAAGCATCGACTCGACAACAGCCAACAAACTTTGGGCTGGCGTGTTGCGTTCCGCCTCTAAGTCGCTGCGGACGACACTAATTGCGTCCCTTGCGGACTCTGCAACTCCTTCCATGCCCCTGCCTCTTGACCGGGAAAGGACGTAAAGTCGCGGCAACGCACCCGTGAAAATGGGTAGATCCATTGACACCAAGCGAGGCAAACTAACACGCTTGAACTCCAGTTTGTCCGCGGCGACTCCTTGCCATGCCGCGTTTGGCAACAGCAAGAAACCAAAAGTGCATGCAACGAAAAGTGGCGAGAGAAGTGCCGTCAGCGAAATCCAAAGGAAGTGCTGTGCGAGCTTTGGATCGTCCAACACCAGCCATCGTTTCGACAACCCAAATATCGCTGCGGCAAGAGCAATAATAGCGACCGGTAAGCAGTACAAAACAATCCGTTGAAATTCCGTTACAGCTCGTTCTCCCAACCATCCTAATTCGGCTTGCACCGATTGAATGATCGCCATCGAAATGGAGATTGCGAGCAAGCTGACTACTAGGGCAGAGGTTATCGCAATCACCGACTTGCGAAAGCACATCGAGGAGAATGCGCCCATAAGTATTGCAATTGGGCCGAGGCTCAACTCGAACGCAAATCCACCATTTCGCCCTCCAAGTCGGACGAACGCGGCAATGGCTAAGATCAGCGACAAGATCGCGACAACACTAAGCCTGCTAACAACTAGCTTCCATGGAACCACCCCTCGATCCGCCAGAAACCTGAATCTCGATAGGGTCTGATCCGCTTCGAACGCCGTCACGCCGAGAATGCCCATCGAAAGCAGTGCAATCCCAGGAAGGAAATCTGGAACCGCAACCGCAGTCGTGTTCGTCATCAGTACAATCGCACCGATGACAACGATCAATCTAAGCCAAAGAGAATTCTCGCACGAATGCCTGAACATCATCCACCCTTCGCTTGGCGCGGTACCAGCTGCATATGGATATCGGACACGGCTCGGCATTCGAACCGAACTCGAATTCCGCCAAAAGGCAAACGTCACTTGCTGGCCAATCCCCCATCGCCAGCGAAAGTTAACCACCATCAACACGCAACCAATCGATAAGGCACAACCAATAAAAATTGCAATTGCGATCAAACCTGCTTGGTCTGAAGGTGCTCCCCAACGGATGATTGCTGGAGTTACGTAGTCCGTAAACCACGCCCCTAATAGAATCTGAACCGTCGCTAAACCTATTCCGGCAGTGACCAAAGCCGTCAGTGTCTCTCGCATCAAGAGGGTTGCCAAAAAGCAAAAGATGATGACCTCAACAAAAATCACAACCGTAAAGCTGGAAATGTAGATGGCCATCAAGGAACCAGCTGTAGGCGGAAACTGTCGAGTCATCCAAAGCGCAAGCGGAATGATCGCTAGTGGAACCGAAGCGCAAAGCGAACCAACCGTGGCCACCACAAGCTTACTGCCTAGTGCTAACCGCCACGACGCTGGTAAACTGCTGGACCAAGCCCACGTTGCCGATTGTCGTTCCTGACCGATCAACATCCCACCGCAACCAAGTGCTAACAGAATCGGTGCGATACAAGCAAACGTGACGGTGCCCCCGTAAAAGGCCATTCGAGTCTCGTCGTTCGGCGCGAAGCCAGCCGAAAACACAAGCAGCAGCTGCACCGCAAAAACACCCGCCAATACCGCAATAAACGTGGATTTGACCTGCTGGAAATCCTTCCAAAGCAAAGCCAACCATAGTGAGGGCCGAGCTTGTTGTGCTATTTCCATCATGCCACCTCCGATTGGTTCGACTTCTTGGAAGATGGCCCCATTGAGTCGCTCGCTTGCCCCGATTCGAACGGTTGGGTGAACCCGAGATACAATTCCTCCAAGTTCGGGCGCATGGCCTTGACCTCGAATAAATTGGAATGATTCGAAAGGGCATTTTCAATCGTCGGTGTAATGCCTCGCACCATCATATGCAGCGTTCGACCCGTTTGTGTTTGGTGCAGTACTTGCAACTGGTCCATCTCATTAGGCAATGCAAGCAGGGGATCCCGGAGCGATAGATCCAGCATCGTGACGCTGTTTTTCAACTCCTCCAACGGTGCCACGATTTGCAGTTGTCCTTGGTGCAAAATAGCAACCCAGTCGGCAACTCTTTCCACTTCGTGGATTTGGTGCGAGCTGAGAAAAACGGTTTGGCCAGCCGCTGCTCGATCGATCATGCTTTCTAAAAACGAACGTCGAACAAGCGGATCGAGGCCGGACGTGGGCTCATCGAGAATCAACAGCTCGGGATCGAACGACATCGCCAGAGACAATGCTACCTTGGCCCGCATCCCTTTGGACAAATCGCGAATCTTGGTATCCTGCGGTACCTGAAACTCATTGATTGTCTCGCCGTAGGACTTTAAAAAGCCCTCGGGATAAAAGGCCGAAACGTACCAACCCGCTTGAGCAACGGTCATCCATTCGTAAAGACCCGGTGCATCGGATACGTACCCGACACGTCTTCGCAGTTCCAGCGGTTGCTTCAGTGGATCCATTCCGCAGACCGAGATACTACCACTGTTGAATTTAATGTATCCGAGCATGCTTCGGATCAGCGTGGATTTTCCTGCTCCATTCTCTCCGAGCAAAGCGAATACAACTCCAGAAGGAACGTTCATGGACACTTTGTCAAGCACCGTTTTTTTTCCGAAGCGTTTGCTGACGTTGTTGACGTTGATGACTTCGCTCATAATTGTTTGTCTCCCGTTCGGATTGAGTTTTTGAGTCCCTTTTCAAACATGGTTCGCAAGCGGTCTTCGTCGAGTCCGCCGCGGATCGCCTCGTCGAGTACTGCCGCCAACCGCTCAGCCAAAAGCTGCTGGCGATCCACAACACATTGTTTCTTGGCTCCTTCGCAAACGGCCACGCCTCGGCCCCGAAGCGATTGGAGAACCTCTTCGTTTTGGAGCTGAAAATAGGCTCGCTGGACGGTGTTTGGGTTCACCGTCAACTGCTTGGCCATATCTCGTACGCTTGGGATGACTTGCCCAGGTACAAGAATTCCCTCCGCGACAGCGTATTTGATCTGCCGTACAAGTTGTTCGTAGATTGGAATGCCGTTATTCGGCTCGATAGAAAGCTGCATTGCCTCCGCCCCTTTTTAGGCTTGGTAATTGGATTTCCGCCAGCACGCGATCTGAATCAACCACAGTGTCGGTGTGTTGGTGTGATAATACGGCAGGCGTTCATGAAAGTCAAGCAGTTTTAAGGGAGAAAGTAGCAGGCACGCTCCGTCGTGCCGTCCGCTCGTCGTGCCGTCGGTTCGTCGTGCCGTCGGTTCGTCGTGCCGTCCGCTCGTCAGCACCGTCCGCTCGTCGTGCCGTCCGCTCGGCAGCACCGTCGGTTCGGCAGCATTTACTGCGATTCTAGGTGGACGGCACATGGAATGTGCCTACTACTTTGACTTTTGTCGGCTGTGCCACAGAAGGGAAAGCCTGAAGCCATGAGGTTGAAGTAGCAGAAGGGCCTGTTTGTGTGGTATGATCATCGGAAATACCACCTAGAGTGGATCCAACGAACGGAAGTCCTCAATCAAAGAATGAATAGGAAATGAGTGAATCGGCGGAGAACGGGCACGTTGTTTTCGTAGACGACTGCGAAATCCATCTCAAGAACCGCTATTTTGCGGCAGTTTTGGCATTTCTCGTTCCTGGGGCTGGTCACTACTACCAAGGAAGGCGCAACAAAGCCTACCTATTTGCGGTTTGCATCCTCAGTTTGTTCTTCCTTGGGCTCTTTGTTGGACAAGGTCGAGTTGTTTATGCAGCTTGGAATCCCGATGAATATCGAATTCAGTTCCCAGCTCAAATGTGCGTTGGCATTCCGGCATTCCCTGCCGCAATCCAAGGCTGGATGCACCGCGACGACGCGAAGAGAGGTGATCGTGGAGGAGATGGAACTTGGAGCTGGTCGACTTTCATGGCCGCCCCAGTGGATCGAAACGAGTTGTCCCAGTGGCATTTTTCGACTTCCGCAGGCTTTGAACTTGGCTCACTATACACAGCCGTTGCTGGCCTCTTGAATTTGCTTGCCATCTTCGATGCCTACGCAGGCCCAATGCCCCTTCCGACTTCCGACGAGCGGCGAAAAAAGAAATCTTAGGAAGCGATGTTGGAAGTCGATCAAGGCCGTAGGTGGTCGGTCGAGAACCTCGACCGAACGGAGCTGGCTGATTAGAGCAGGTCGAAAGCCTCGAACTGCTACGAAATGATAAGTAATCCAAATGAACTTGAGCCCTGAAAAATTAGCAGCCAACTTGATCCAGGAAATAGGCAAGCATCGATCGGTGGTCATTGCATTCTCCGGTGGCGTTGACAGCGCTGTTGTGGCTGCTGCTGCTTATCGCGCACTACCTGATCGATCCATCGCAATCACGGGCGTCGGCAAAGCAGTTCCCGAAACCGATCTTCATTCCGCTCGTAGCGTTGCAGCATCGATCGGCATTCGACACCAGGAAATCCCGACAGACGAGATTCTCAATGAAGACTACGTTCGCAACGACGGACAACGTTGCTATTTTTGCAAATCGACTCTTTACGGAACTCTTCGAGCTTGGGCGGATGCTAACGATTATCAATGTCTCATGTCGGGAACCAACCAAGACGACCTAGGTGACTATCGACCCGGCTTGCAAGCTGCTGCCGCGTATTCCGTGGTTGCGCCGCTCGTCAACTTGGAAATAACGAAACCGCAGGTGCGAGAACTTGCTGCGTACTTCCAACTAGAAGTTGCGGACAAACCAGCCTCCCCATGCTTGGCGAGTCGCATCGCCTACGGCCAATCGGTCACCGTCGAACGGCTGCAGAGTATAGAGCAGGCAGAGTTGTTCTTGGCTTCACTCGGTTTTCAAGATGTGCGTGTTCGATTGCACGCTGACGGTTTGGTGCGATTAGAACTGAGCCTAGACGATTTGCAATTAGCGTGCGAACCGAGAAAGCGATCCGCCATCAATGACCGCATGCAACAGCTTGGATTTAAGTTCGTTACGCTCGACTTGATGGGACGCCAAACCGGCTCGCTCAATCGAAGTCTACCTGTAATCACTCTGTAGATACAGCCGACAAAAGTAAAGGTAGTAGGCACATTCCATGTGCCGTTCACCGGGAATCACCGTAGATATCCAACCGCGGACGGCACGACGGAGCGTGCCTGCTACTTTGGTCGGCTGTGCCTGCTACTTTTGTCGGCTGTGCCTCTGTGGATACCGATTCCGGGTTATCGATACACTTCATTGAAACAGCTCCATGAACGCGGCCTGATCCTGAATCGCTTCGAAATCCCTCTCCTTTTTCATGGCTGCAAGTAGACTTGGGTTTTGGCTGACAATCCCAAGTGCCAGAAGCGGTCTTAGGTGATCGATCGTTCCTTGCAACGCCGCCTCACGTGCCTCGTTCTTGATTTTCGTGTTTGATTCGGATTGCTTATTCAGATTACCGTAGCATAGCGCATAAGCTCGGGCAACAATTAGCGTTCCAACTTTTGCCAGCTCCCCATCTTTGGCTGGTTCCTTCGAAATCAGTTTGCCTAGCTGCAGAGCTTTGTCGGTGTTCGCTATCCTGGCGGCCTCGTACATTTCGATGATTCGTATGCGATACAACATGTCGGACCCATCCGTCGGTTCCACTTTAGGACTGTCCGTGTTTGACAGCAGGACCAACTGGATCGCCGCTTCGGTGGCCCGTTGGGATGAAATCATCGGATCGAAAATTTCTGGTTTCGAATCCGCCGCTTTCTTGCATCTCTCGAGAAATCGTATGGATTGCTTAACCGATTCAAGCGACTCGGACAGTTTCCCAAGTCGCAATTGTAGCCCTACTAAGTTGTTCGCCATGTCAGCTCCATGCATTGCGAACTTGGTCGCCGTTGGGTCGACTTCCGAGAGCATGGAATCGATCGCTATCCCTTCGACCATCGCTTTCTCCGCTTCAATCAGATTGCCAGCAGCGAATTGAACGTCATGCATCGCCAGCCAACCACCCCCCAGCTTCATTTTCGCATCGGTATCGCTGGGATCCGATGCACAAACCGCCTGCAAGTAGTCTATGGCCTGCCTCGCTTGTAGAATCGCATCGGCGTGTTCCCCGCGTGAACTCACCAATCGAGCAAGGTTGGTCGAGATGTAGGCTGAATCCCCTTTGTAGATCTTGTTTTCCGGCTCAGCAATCAAAAGAGCTTTATTGATTTCAATCGCATTTTTGAAATGCGCCTCCGCAGCGATAGTTTTGCCCCTAAGAGACTCGATGTTGCCTAAACGGGATTCTGCAATCGAGAGGAAGCGCTTGGCGATGGCACTCTCCGGCGAGCTTGCAACCAATTCGGATGCGATTCTCCAAGACCGCGTGAATGTAGCCTGCGCCACATCCCACTCGAATCGATGAAAATGGATGTCCCCAATGCGCTGCACAACCAACGCGAGGGCTTTTTTTGCATTGAAGTCATTTGGCGTATTCGCGGCGGCGGCCTCGCGGATTGGCAAGACTCGCTGATAGAGTGGCATCGCAACGTCAAAACCACCTCGGCGAGTTGCCACATCGGCCTGTGCTATCAACGCATTACCGAGTTCGTGTTGCGCTTCGACACTGTTGGAAGTTCGTTGAACGAGTGTCTCTGCGAAAGCCGCCGCCTTCTCTAATTCCACCACCGACTCGGAAGCTTTTCCCAAAGAATCGAAGATTTCTCCTTTACGGATATAAGCCTGAATCCTCAAGACGTCAATCTCGGCCGAACCAGAATCCTTGGTGATCTGATCCAACCCCTTGATAGCCGCTTCCAGAATGGATTCACGCAGCTTAAACGTACCTGCGCGAGCAGCCAATTCCGACTGAACTTTGGTCACCAAACTGTTGAGGGCTTCGATCGCGATTTGACGTTGTTTGTTGGCGTCGTCAGCAGCGACTTGCAATTGCCGACTGGTCGCTTCAACGATACCCTTCTCTTTTCTCAGAGCTTGATCGGTTGATTGAATCGTTATGGCCGAATACGTTGATACCGTTGCAAGCACAATGAGCAAACCGATCGTGGCTCCGGTTAAGGCTGCAACACGCCGATTGCGTCTACACCAGCCGAGAAACAATTCCAGATTCGTAGCAGGTCGTGCTAAAATCGCTTGCCCGCCGAGCCATCGTTTCAAGTCCTCTGAGAACTCTTTGGCTGTCGCATACCTGCGTTTCGGCTCACGTTGCATGGCCTTCATGCAAATCGTCTCGAGATCTCGAGGTATCAGGGCATTGAGCGACCGAGGCAAGGCAGGATCATCGCGACCAATTCTTTGCAAGACCGTGTGAACGGCACCGCGAAAAGGCGGCTCACCCGTTAACATCTCGTACAGAGTCACCCCAAGACTATAAATATCGCTGAGCGAATTGCACTGCTCTGGGGCTGCGATATGCTCAGGACTCATGTAGGCTGGCGTGCCCAGCAATATTCCAGTTTGGGTGGCGTGATGCTCGACACTGGTAAAGCGTGCGAGCCCAAAGTCGGCAAGTTTGGCAACCACACCGTGCCCCTGTTCCGACAATAGAATGTTGCTTGGTTTGATGTCGCGATGAATCAAGCCAGCGTCGTGAACGGCGGCAAGTCCCGAAGCAACCTCCACAATCCACTGCGCCGCAACTTTGGGAGTGGTTTCTTGATCACGCTTGAGAACCTCCTGTACCGATCCGTCATTGACCATCTCCATTGCAATGAACGGCTGACCGGCGCTATTCAAAGAGACGCTGTAGATCGAAACAACATTCGGGTGCTTTAAACCAGCTAGCGCACGAGCCTCTCGCATAAAACGATCTCGCGAACTGGCATCGGAGTGCTTGGTTCGCAATATTTTCAAAGCGACGGCGCGATCCAATTCTGTATCGATGGCTTCAAAAACCATCGCCATGCCACCATGCCCCAACAGGCGTCGGATGCGATACTGGCCCATTCTCCCCAGGTCGTTCGGATCGACACTAGCCTCGAACGACGCGATGATGCTGTGGTCCACGCTGTCGTCTTCGGTCGTGGACTTGTTGCCGTGGGAATGGACGGTGCTACCGCTATTCGCCAAGCGTTCGACAAGTCCTGAGATTGCATCGTACTCGCTCTCCGGGACAATTTGAGAGGAACCGGTATCGCGCCAGTGCTGTAGTTCGGGATCGTCGCTAATACGATCGAGTTCCGATCGGCAACGAGGGCACTCTTCGAGATGCCTCCAAAGCGTCGCTGCCTCCTCAGGCGGATTGCCATCGACAAGCAAACTGGAAAGCGTTTCAGGGCGCGGGCATTCCATTTACCGACTCGTACGTTCTAGCAATGGCCAATCGTCGCACAACATTTGCAATTCGGCGCGCAGACTCTTCAGGACTCGCGATTTGGCAACGTAGACACTACCAATTTTGATCTTGAGCGAGCGAGCAACTTCATCCGGCATTTCGCCCTTGATCCAAATGCGTTCAAAAATATCCCAGGTTTCATGCTCAAACGAAGACTGGATCCGCTTCATCGCATGTCGCAAAAGTTCCGATTGAAAATGGCTATCCCAACCGTTTCGATCTTCGACGATTTCGATCTCGGATTGACCTTCGGGTGATTGAAGGCGATGCGCTCGCTCGTTACGCTTCCAAAATCGAATAAGCTCGCGGTGCGTGATCAAGCCCAGCCAGTCGCGAAATCGCCCTCGCTCGGTTTGGTAGTCGAAAGTGGCAAGTGCTTTGGACAAGACGGCAAAGACCTCTTGGGAAACATCGGCCGCATCGGAAACTTGCAATTTTCGACGTCGGCAGTAGGAGAAAATCAATGGCCCGTAAATCTCCGCGAACAACGCCCAAGCCTTGCTATCCTGCACGTCCCGAAGACGAAGCAGCAAACTTGGGTTGGTCGTTATTTCTGGCGAATTGAAGTTCATGAATGAATAGCCTGACAGTTGTGTTTCCTTACACCATTTTAATCAAAAAAATCGACATCCCTAACTGATCACCACCACTCAAGCCGCGTGGCACTATGAATCCCGCAGGTTTACCCTGCGGGATTTGGTGTAGCCGCTTATGGATTTTGTTGTTGTTTACCGTGAAGTGTCCAAAAAAGGAACGTTGTTTTCATAACTTTTTCGAAACATAGGATTAGCAAAACTTAATGGTTGCGTCGCAAAGAAGATAATTTTCGAATGCTAATCAAAAAAACTAGAAAGTGCTGTTAGAAAGCGTGAATCCGATGCAATTCCAAGGTGAGCTACCTCTACATTCGGAATTGTCATCATGCGGTTTAGTGATTACTTCAAACGGTTCATTTCTCTAAATCTACTCAGCCGCAAGGCGAAAGTGATGCTTCAGAGTCGTCGCCGACCGCGCCGGTTTCCCCTTTTCGAAGCGCTCGAGGCACGCCAAATGTTTGCTGCCGCCATTTGGCACAATGTTTTGCAGCCACTAAACGTTTCCGGCGAAACCGGTGGCTCCGTCGATCCCTTGGATGTGCTCACCATCATCAATGAAATCAATAGCCCCAAGTTCAGCAATCCAACGAACGGGGCGTTGCCACTCGAATTGCCGGACGGAACCCAGAATCCTTACCTCGATATTGACTGCGATTCCCGTGTCACGCCGCTCGACGTACTCAACGTCATCAACGCCATCAACTCCGGCGTTTACGAACCCGATTGGGTCTTTTCGGGCAGCAATCCAACAGGCCCAACGCACGGCCGAGTCGTCGCCTCCGGATGCTCTCCGAAACTAGTGGAGGGTGACTCGCTCTTTACCGACCTCAGACAAACCATTGTCATTCCAGATGACTCCTCCGCGGTTCGTGTCTCGTTTGAAACACCTATCTTCGACACGCTCAGCCGAAACGCCATTCGCGATTCATTTGAAATTTTGTTGCTAGACAAAACGGGCCAGACTCTGGTACTCCCATTCGGTGTGGATCGCGACGCTTCGTACAACTGGAGCGAAAGCACGAACCCAATCGCCGGAGTAGGATCTCAAAACACAACATCCCCACAAGGCTCAATCTCGACAGCCACCTTCAATGTCGCTGGGCTCGACGCTGGCACCAAGGTCCAAGTCAAAACGCGGCTAGTCAACAACGATGGCGACACCAACACTGGCGTCGTCATTCGTAAAGTCGAAATCATCGACTCGCAAACACCAGCTCCCACGGGAATGCCAATCCCGGCTTCAAACCGCCCAGCGCGAACTCTCATCGATCCGAACTTGCTCGTCGATGTCACATCCAGTGTTCAACTGACCTTCGGCCGCACAACACTCGTCGATGGCAACGATGTCCTGGTTACCGATCTTCAAATCAAAAACGTCAACAGCTCTGCCATCTCAGGGCGAATGTTACTTGTTGTTGAAAACCTATCTGATACTCAGTTGAGCCTATTGAAACCTGACGGCTATCTCGGCCTGGGCAAACCCTACTTCATTCTCTACGCAAATGCCAGCGACGCCTGGATAGCAACCGGTCAAAGCACTGCTTCGCAAGAACTGCGATTTAAGAACCCCAATAAACAGCAATTCCAATACGTTTTTAAGGTCCTCGCCGAAGTCAACTCTGCACCGACAGGCTTCACATCATCGCCGCTGCGTGAAATCCAAGCGGGTAAGACCTACGCAACCACCGTCAAAGCAATCGATCCCGACGGACAAACGCTCGTCTACTCCAAAGTGGTCGGCCCCGCGGCCATGTCGATCGATAGTGCCACCGGAAAGATTCGTTGGATGACCACTGCGGGCGATATCGGCAATCAATCCGTCGTCATTCGAGCCACCGATCCGTTCGGGCTAGCCGTCGATCAGGCCTTTACTATTTCCGTTTTGGAAAATGTTCAAAATCGCCCTCCGATCTTCACCAGCACGCCACTTACCGATGCAACCGTCGCTCGCCCATTCGAAGTGCTGACGTATCAAACGGGCTTGTCCCCTATCGCAGCAGCAGCAGGCGATTTCGGTACGGGCAAACTGAGTATCATCACGGCCAACCCGGGGGACCAACAGCTCGGCCTGATAAATGGAACGGGCAACGAAAAATTCGGCTCAACGCAACGTTTGAGCGTCGGAGAGATCCATCCAAGCAAATTCAGCACGCCATTCATTACAGGTGCATCGGTCGATCTCGGCTTCGTCCCAAATACCTATACCAATAACGAACGCAACGTGCTGAGCGTTATCAACGCGGATGTCAATGCTGATGGCTATCTCGACTTCGCGGCTGCAATCGATACCAATGGCAATGACTTCGGCCCCAATGACATCGGCTCCGTTGGCGTTCGTTTGGGCAACGGCGACGGCACGTTTCGCCAGGGCTGGCAAATTCAATTGCCGGCCGCGACCCTTGGAGGATCGGGTGTATCGTCTCGTGCGGATTCCATTCGATTTGGTGACGTAAACGGAGATGGTTGGCTCGATCTAGTTGTCGTCCAGTCGTTGGGAAGCAAAGCTCTCGTCTACGCTGGCAATGGGGACGGAACCTTTGAGAACATCCCAATCGAATCATCTGTAAACGAGCCGTACACTTATTCGTTCTCATCCCAGCTTGGCGACATGAACAACGATGGCAAGCTGGACTTGGTCTCCTACGAATACCAACGTGACGGTAGATTCCGCACTGGAACCCATGTTCGACTCGGTGACGGAACTGGAAAGTTTGCAAACGGAACCTTCTACGCAAATGCAAACAACAACAGCGTTGACGGTTACCTCGCGGATGTGAACGGCGACGGAAAACTGGATACAGTTCGTCTCAACTACAGCGACTCACGCATCGAGACGCGACTCAACGATGGATCGGGGCTCTTGGGTGACTTGAAGTTTAGCGGCACATTTTATGTTGTTGGGAATACGAGGGGGCAAAACAGCAATCCGACAAGCGGCTACGTGGCAGACTACAATCGCGACGGCAAAACCGACATTGTGGTTTCCACGGCTGTTCACAACTTTCTATTACTCACTGGCAATGGCGACGGTACCTTTGGCGATGCTACGCAGCAGGGCAATCGACTGATCGCAGTCTATCCGGGTGTCTACTACAACACTCCGTTGCAATACTTCCCCGGTGCAGGTCGCGACGATGGCAAAGCACCCGACCTCAACGCCGACGGCATTCCTGATTTTGTTTTTGGAAACCAACAAGTCGATCAACTGACGACGGCCGTCAACGATGGCACCGGCAAATTCACAACTCGCGTCTACCAATCGGGTTTCTCGGATGACATCGGGAACGGTTCCGTTCGAGGACAGAACCCTACACCATTCATTGTCGCTGGTGACTTCAATAACGACGGAATCGGGGATGTCTTGCTTGGTCGAGACCAAAGCAACAATAGCACAGTGCGAGTTGGCGGGGTCGGCATAACGCTCGGTGGTAACGAACCGGGCTCTCTGCGTTTACCCGAAGTAGAGTTTAGTGGTGACGAAGATATTCAAGTCGGCAACGGCAATCAAGTTTTAGCCGACTTCGATAATGACGGTATTCTAGATATCGCATCCAATATCCGGTCCGGCGTGGCAATTGCGAAAGGTCGCGCAGATGGCTCCTTCGAAACCTACACAACTGGGTTCAATCAATTTGGCGTCTTTTCCACGGACTCACTCGTCGCAAGCGACTTCGACCGCGATGGCAACATGGACATCGCTTACTTTGCGAGCTTTAACACTCCCGGCTCCAGCCCCAGTTTTACAATCCTTTACGGGCTAGGAAATGGAACCTTTCAACGAGCCGCGGCTCCGATTCCGTCGGCGGGGTTGATTGGATCAGGAACAATCTCGCAGCAGTATGGAGTCGCAGCGGATGTGAACGGGGACGGCTATCCCGATGTGGTTTATCGATTTGCAAATAATTACAGCAACTTCGCAACCGCCAAGAGCCTCGTTGTTTATCTTTACGATCCCTCGACACACAATATGAATTTGGTTACCGATCGCGACAACCTGCTCGTCACGCCACATCGAGGCGGCTTTTCCCAGGACGAAGTCGTCGCGTTTGAAGACCTGAACGGCGATGGCAAAAAAGAGCTCATCGCGCACAGCGGTGCTATCGGTCAGAATGGAATCACGACCACCCCCGAACGGTTGACCATTTGGCAACCCACGAACAATGCCGCTGCCACAGACGCGTCCGATCTCTTAACTCGCATCGAATTTCAGAACCCTGGTATCAGTCCAGGTCTTGGTGCGGAGGGATCCATTAATGCACTCTTAGTCGCGGACTACAACCACGATGGCAAGCCTGACATAGCCGTAAGCTCGCAAAATGGAACTTCTACTGTCCTCTTTGGCAATGGAGATTTCACATTTAGGTCACCCGTAACGTACAACACCAATCAAAGCACTGGCCTAAGAACTGCGGATGTCAACGGCGATGGAAATTTGGACCTCATACCGATATGGGGCGGTTTCTTCAATTACAATGATCTGAATAACACAGGTGTTCTGCTCGGACGATCGGATGGGAGCTTCGGCGCATACGATGGTTTAACAACGTCGGGTGTCGAACTCAACAGCCCTCTTACGGGTGACTTCAATCAAGACGGACGCGACGACATCAACTATGGCAACTACTTTGCAAGTCGCCTGACGGTCCTCGCCACGTCGCCGGGTCTGGCGTCCGTTGCAATTGGTGATATCAACGGCGATGGCAAATTGAATGTCGTTGCAGTGGACACGGGTTTCGCTCGCTTAAAGATACTACTAGGGAATGGGGACGATACATTCACTCGTCAGAAAGATCTATTCACGGGGCTGCAGCCCGAATCGCTTGTGCTTCAAGACATCAACGGTGACGGTAAGCTCGATGTACTCACCAACAACCGAGTCGGCAAATCCATTTCCCTCTTCACCAACAATGGCGCTGGCTCTTTCACGCGATCCGACTTGAACCTAACAAGCCATCCCGATCGAATGGCTGTTGGTGATCTCAACGGCGACGGCAAGCCTGACATCGTTGCAGTCAGCAAAGAATCGAAATCATTATCCATATTGCTGAATACTGCTAGTGGTTTTGCTCCTTCAACCGAGCAACCCATCGGCTTTGCGGCGGCTGACGTCGTTTTCGCCGACCTAACCCTCGATGGAAAGTTAGACGTCATCCTCAGCGATCCAACGGGCAAACGGATCATGACATTGCCAGGTCAAGGAAACGGTTCGTTCGGTGCCCCAATCGTTCAACCATTGCAGCAAACACCGGACAAGGTTGTTGTCATTGACGTGAATGCCGATGGCAAGCCCGACATCATCGCGACCTTCCCAACCCAAAACCAAGTCGGAGTTCTATTCGGCCGTGGTGTAGGTCGTTTGACCACTCCGCAGCTCATCGGCGTTGGGCAGAATCCAGCATCCATTTCGGTGACGAATATCAACGGCGACAACAAACCCGATTTGCTCGTTACCAATTCCGGAGACAACACACTCAGCGTCATCATCAATCGATACGATCCATCGAGCGTCTATCGCTATACACCCACAGCCGTCGACCCCGACGCTGACCCAGTCACCTTCGAATTGCTCAACGCACCTGGTGGTGCACTCTATGACGAAGCGACCCAAACAATCGTTTGGGCTCCCATGCCAGATCAAGTCGGCGCGAACGCCTTGGTGGTCCGAGCAAGCGACGGACGCGGCGGTTTTGCCGAACAAGGATTTTCAGTAACTGTTACAGCCCCAGTTGCCACGATTTCACCAAGCTTTACCAGCGAACCAATCGCCGAAGTCTCCAGCGATCAAGCTTATGTGTACCAACCACGCATTAGCAACCCGAGCAACGGACCAGTGCGCTACTCGCTCGACGATTCCCCCGAAGGAGCCACGATTGATCCAACGACAGGTGTCGTGAATTGGGATCCACGCGAGTCCGGACTTTCACTAGGGGTGCGCGCCGCGTTTGGCTTTCCCAATCGATTCGAAAGTCGCGCCAATATCATCACCCCATCAAGCACTTCGATCAATGCTGCGAGCTTCACAGCCGAGGGTTGGTACCGTTTGGATTCGACCTCAGGCGTCGTGCCTATCTTTGCAAAAGAACATAGCGGCATCGTCTTCAGCAACGACAAGTACTACTCCTGGGGGCTATTTTCCTTTTTCGGCACCCTACGAGCAGAAATCAACACCTTCAATAACTCGCCCTCACAACGCCTTGATACCGTCGGTTTGGCCAATGACACTTGGTATCACCTGGCCCTCACCTACAATGATCCGACTAAGACTATGACGGTCTACATCAACGGTAAATCGGCCGGGTCGATCGTCTCACCGGTATCGCCAGCCCTGACCGACGGCCCGCTGCGAGTCCGAGGACTTGCCGGATCCGTCGCCGAAATGCGGCTTTGGAACCGAAGCCGAACGGAGACTGAAATCAATCAAGACATGGTAGCGACAATACCGACCGACGCGCCGGGTTTGGTTCTCAACTACCGGTTCCAAGAAGGACCCGTCGCCACATCGATACAAGATGCGACAAGCAACGCCAACCACGGCGTCCTTGAGATCAATGGTGATTACTCCCGATACAATTTCCCAGTCCGCTTTCCGGCCATTGCACCTGCCCTCACTCAATTCTTCACTATTCGTGTTGAAGATGGCAAAGGGGGAGCTGCCTCTCAGTCCTTCTCCGTTAAGACGCTGCTGCCATTCCCAAAGACCATTCAAGGAACCGTTTTCGATGACGTGAATGGCAACGGTCTACGCGATGGCGTTGACGAAACTGGCCTGCTCGGCCAAGTTGTCTTCGTCGACCAAAACGGCAACCAACGGCTGGACTCCAACGAAGTGCAAGCTACTACCGACTCGGCTGGTGCGTATTCGTTGAAGTATGTTGGTACTGAAGCGAGCCTTGTCTTGGTCAGCAAGTCTGGCCGAGTCCAATCAAGCCCGATCTTGCAATCTCATTTCGTCGATCTTGCGAGCGGTAACGTCTCCGGTGTTGACTTCGGAACGAAAGCTTCCATCGATGGCAACCCCGCTTTCATCTCCTTGGCACCCACCACAGCAACGGTTCGAAATGAGTTCCGCTACCAAGCCTACGCTCAATCTACCGACGGCTCGCAAATCCAATATGCAGTCGCTGTGGCACCGAACGGAGCAAGCATCGATGCGATGAGTGGCATGTTTAAGTGGACGCCCAAGTTCGCCGATGCCGGTCCGGCTGATATCATTCTCAAAGCCACCGACGGCACTGGACGTGTTGTGTTGCAAGCCTTCCGTGTTATCGTCAGCATCAATACCGCCCCGTTCATTACCAGCGTCGCTCCGAACGCGGCTGCGCAAGGCGTGCTTTTCCACTACGATGTCCAAGCTCAAGATGCCGAGCAAGCTGCTCTGGCCTACGCTTTGGAACAATCACCAACCGGAGCAGCGATCGACTCCGCGACGGGCAAGATCCGCTGGACGCCGTCCATTACACAGCTTGGCAACCGGTCTTTCGTCATTGTCGTCAACGATGGCAAGGGGCTTGAAGTGAAACAGTCGTTCAGCGTGATTGTGAGTTCTCCGACGGCCAATAGCGCACCCGTACTGACCAGCGGACCGCGAGCGTCCGCTCAAGTGGGAGTGACCTACCGATCCAGTGTTCTTGCCACGGACGCGGACAACGATCTGCTGACGTTCTCCATGATCAGCGGCCCCGCTGGCGCAACGATCACGAGCGAGGGACTGATCAGTTGGATGCCAACCATACTTGGTCCGCAATCGATTCGCGTCCAAGTCGCCGACAATCGAGGCGGAACCGATGAGCGCTCCTACAACATCGATGTCGGCTCATCGCCAGTACAGAGTTCCATTCGATTCACGAGCACTCCTGTTTTGAATGCAGTCACCGACCGAGCCTATGCCTACGACGCCATTGCTCCGGGGGCCAACCAATTCCAATTGCTCTCTGCCCCAATCGGCTTGTCGATCGATCCCGTACTGGGCCGCATTCGCTGGAAGCCGACCATTGAGCAACTGGGACAAACCACCATTCGCGTTCAAGCCATCGATGAACTTGGCAACATTGCTGAACAGTCGTTTGCGATCCAAGTGCGCCGCTCGGATGTCTTGCCATCGGTAACCAGCGTTCCGCCCACGCAATCGGCTGTTGGCTCTACCTATGTCTATGTGGTACAAGCCGACAATCCATCTGGCAATCCACTCGTCTACTCGCTATCTGTCGCCCCGTTGGGCATGGCGATCAACGCTCAGACTGGAGCTGTCAGTTGGACCCCCTCCGCAGCTCAAATTGGTCCACAATCGGTTCTGTTGCGAGTGACCGATGGCGTGGGCAATTACTTGGCCCAGTCGTTTGCTATCGAAGTCGCGGCAAGTACACCGAACCGTCAACCATTCGCGACGAGCACTCCACCGCAAGATGCGACCACCTCCACACCGATCGCTTATCGATTCACTGCCTCAGATCCCGATGGCGAAACCCTAGTCTATTCGATTGTGGCTGGACCGGTCGGACTGAGCATCGATCCTGCGACGGGCGTGCTCAGTTGGACTCCGACTTCGGCGCAAATTGGCACAGTTGCCATCACGTTGAAAGCATCCGATCCACTGGGAGCGGCAGCAGTGCAATCCTTCCTAGTCGATGTACGAGGCTCCAATCGAGCACCGATCATTAGCAGCGTTGCACCCAAATCACTTCCCCAAGGCGGGCTGTTCCGATACGACGTCCTTGCCAGTGATCTCGATCGTGAACCATTGTTCTTCGATCTCGCGACCGGTCCGCATGGTATGACCGTCGATTCGCTCGGTCGAATTCGCTGGCAAACGGCGTTGGACACGACGCTTGGTCAGCGATCAGTGAGTGTTCGCGTCACGGACGGACGAGGTGGATCGGTCGTGCAAGATTTCAGCTTCAATGTTGTTGCGGATACGACGGCCCCACGCATCAGTATCATCACTAGCAGCGCTGTATTGTTCCCATGGACCAAAGAACCGTCGGTGGTCAAAGTCCAAGCAGTCGACGATGTCGCGGTGACAAGCTTGCAACTTTTTGTCGATGGCCAAGCGGTATCGCTTCGAAACGACGGCACAGCCGATGTTTACTTCTCTGGGCCAGGCAACGGCAAACTGTTGGCGTATGCATTTGACCCAGCCGGCAATCGGGGTTCGGCTACGAACAAATTGCTCATGTGTTCGGGGTTAGAAGAGTGCATTCCTGACGGCAACGCTAGCCGACCGCAGGTCGCCATTACCAACATCAACGATGGCGACTCTGTAACTGGCTTTGTCGAAGTTAACGGCACTGCCACATCAGCAGATTTCGAAAGCTACAAGTTGAGCTATCGTCGTACGGATCAAACCGACTACACGCAGATCAAGAGTTCAACCACATCGATCACCGGAGGCTTGATCGCCAAATGGGATACCACGCTGCTTGAGAATGATAGCTACGTACTCAAATTGGAAGCGACCGATCAGTTCGGTGGCTTCTCGGCAATCGAACGACAAGTCGGCGTGAGCGGCAATCTCAAATTAGGCAATTTCCGTTTGAGTTTTTCGGACCTAACGATCCCCGTTGCAGGCATTCCGATTACGCTTGCACGTACATACGACACATTGCGAGCCGACCGAAGCGGCGACTTTGGATATGGCTGGCGCATGGAGTATCGCAACACCGACTTGCGCACGAGTTTGCCCAAGACCGGCCTCGAAGACCAAGGGATCTACACGGCCTTCAAGCCTAACACCAAGGTTTACTTAACGCTACCAGGCGGCCAACGCGAAGGCTTTACTTTCACGCCAGACATTAGAGTGCTGCCAGGATATGGAAGCAATCTCGTGATCGCAACACCGCGATTCACACCGGATCGCGGTGTCAAAAACAAACTTTCTGCGGGCAGTGGCAACTTGCTTGTCAATGAACGCGGAGAACTATATGCCAGTGGGGGTATACCATGGAATCCCGGCTCCCCGGATTTTTCAGGTTACACCCTCACAACGCCCGATGGCATACAGTACAAGATCGATGGCAGCGGGAAATTGACCGCTGCCATCGACCGCAACGGCAATACGGTTAGCTTTGGCGACGACGGTGTGACTAGCCAAGCGGAGGGCATCAGCATCACGTTTGACCGAGATACGAGGGGGAGAATCACTCGCGTCATCGATCCTTCATTGAAGAGCTTGAATTATCAATACGATACTAAAGGTGATTTGACGAAGACGGTAGACCGAATGGGAAATGCAACGACATTTACATATCGCACGGATCCAATTCACTATCTCAAAGGCGTTGTCAACGCTTTTGGAGAAACGGGAATTAGGGCGGAATACGGAGCCGATGGTAGGCTTGCCAGCGTCTTCGATGCTAGCAACAAATCGATCAACACTCTCTATGACCCAGAAAACTCTTTGGTTCGTACTGTCGATGCACTTGGAAACGCGTCGATTACGGAATTCGATTCGCAAGGGAATGTTGTTGCGCAGACGGATGCATTGAATGCCACAGTAAGATTTGTCTTCGATAGCGACAATCAAATTTTGTCCAGAACGGATGCGCTCAATAGAAAGACTACCTTCACCCGTGATTCAAGCGGCAATGAGTTGTCAAGAACCGATGCACTAGGGAATCGAAGCTACTCTACGTACAACTCTTTTGGGCAGATATCGTCGTCAACGGACGGACTCGGACGGACAAGCCGAACTGACTATGATTCAAAAGGCAATGTACAAAGCATTGAAAGCCAATCCGGTTCACAGTCCAAATTTGCAAGCAATGGTTTTGGAGCAATTGTAGCAGCTCAATTACCTGAAGGACTTCAATTCCAGATTGGTTATTCCGGTTCGCTCGCGACCAGCAGTATCGATTGGAAGGGACTCGAGTTTTCGACTCAATTCAACTCGAACCGACAACCTACTCAAACTACTTCACGGACACGAACAGGCAATAACGTCTCGGAGGTCTCCGCAACGACGATTTACGATGACAACGGGCGTGTCATAGCCAATACCAATGGATTGGGAGCAACCACCAGAACCGAATACAACGCGATCGGAAAAGTCGTTTCCAATACAGATTCATTGGGACGAAAGATGACGTTTCAATACGATGTAAATGGAAGGCGATCCAAGGTCAGGCTCCCAGATGGGACCTTTACCAGTTTCGAGTACGATGCCGCCGGACGACTCGTTTCTGAGACAGACCTCTTGGGTCGATCGACTCGTTATTTGTATGATGCTGTTGGTCGCAAAATTGCTACGCTTTATCCTGACAACACACCATCTACCTGGGACGACAATCCACGGACTTCAATCGAGTTCAATGCGGCAGGTGAAAAAGTTGCGGAGATTGACGAATTGGGCCATCGCATTGAATTCACGTATGATCTCGCCGGTCGACCCATTAAAATTGAGGATCCACTGGGGGGTGTAACAACAGCCGTCTACGATTCGTCCGGTGCTCTCGTAAGCAAAACCGACGCTCTGCAACGAATGACGACTTACCAGTACGATACGAGTGGTCGATCGATTGGAATCAAGAACCCGGACGGAACGTTTTCGCTTCAATCGAACAGTCCATTGGGACGAATAGAGTCGCGAACGGATGAATTAGGGCGAAGAACTTCGTTTCAATACAATGCTGGCGGAAATCTTACCGAATTGAAGGACGCAGTCGGTAACATCATCCACTACCAATACGACGCCCGGGGCTTTTTGACTTCGCAAACAGATGCGAACGGAGGCGTCACGCGCTGGGACCATGACGTTTTGGGTCGCGAGGTTTCAAGAAGAATTCCGGGAGGGCAAATATGGCGCACAGAGTATGACCTTGTTGGCAACGTGGTAAAGACCTCGGATCCAAATGGGAAAACAATCGAGTACGAGTACGATTCCTTGAATCGACTCATCAAGTCATCACGCTCCGATGGTTACGTCGTCCGCTTCGAGCACGACGCGGCAGGCAGGTTAGTGAGCACGTCTGATCCTGCCGGTTCGACAACCTATGCCTACGATATTCGGAACCGACTGACAAGCCGAACGGAACCGGATGGCCAATCAATACGCTACGAATACGATCTAGCCGGTCGCAAACGAACGATGATATCGATCGCAGGTGCGACTCATTATACATACGACGCAAACAACCGCTTGACCACCGTTGTAGGGCCTGCTAACGATATCACCAGCTATGAATACAATGCCGCGGGTGAGTTGATTCGTACTCATCTTCCGAACGGATTAGTCGAGACCAATTTCTATGATTTGAATGGCCGATTGATCCGAAAGACCGTGGCTTCAACGTTAGATGTAGTCTCCGACTTCCAGTACGTTTTGGATCCAACCGGAAGGGTGGCTCGGGCAGTGGAGAATGGAACTCAAATCGATTATAGTTATGATGATTTATATCGATTGGTCGAAGAACGTTCTTCAGACGGAAGAGACACGAAGTACGAGTATGACAGAGTCGGAAATCGACTTGCAATGTCTGGAGCCGAGTCGAGAACGACCTATGTCTACGACGAGAATGATCGGCTCGTCTCCTCACAGCGAGGACATGTTGAAACTCGATTTACATACGATGCCGCAGGAAACCTAATTCGACAGGAAAGCCTTGAAGGTGAAATCGCCAACACATGGGATGCGGCGGATCGGATCGTCTCGGCGACGGTCAAGAAGTCCAACATTACCCGCGTGGAACAATATCGTTATGATGCGATGGGCAATCGTGTTGCTCTGATTCGGAATGGCAGTGAAACTCGGTTGATGAATGATTTCAATGGTAGTCATTTTCTTGTCGTCGCTGAGTACGGTACGAATGGAGTTCTCGTCAATTCCATCGTTAGAGGAAACGATTTAATCAGCGAGAGTCGAGGTGCAACAACTTCGATCATTTCAACGGATCGCCTTGGAAGCGTTCGCTTGGAGACAGATGCGAATGGAGCCGTCAAGTCACGGCATTCCTTCGACGCTTTCGGGAATCGGCTAGGAGACCAATCAAGTACGATTTCGTCAGGATTTGTTGGTGAGGCATATTCGACGATCACAGGCTCTGTAAACTTGCGTGCGAGAGAGTACGACAGCGCCTTGGGGCGATTCACTAGCATGGACCCATTCCAGGGTAAGCTAAATGAACCGATCAGCCGCCATCGCTATCAATATGGCAATAATGATCCCGTCAACAACACGGATCCTAGCGGCCTTTTCACGCTCAGCGAAGTCGCTACCACCGCCGCGATAGTGTCGACACTTTCCTTTGGTGTGCAGGCCGGATATCTCATTTCTCGTGGTCAGGCCGATGAAGCGCGTATGGGTCAAGCCTTGCTCAATTCAATTGCCCTTGGAGTATCGGTTGCAACTGCCCCCGTGTTGCTTCCTATCCTGATTCCTGGACTGACTTCAGAAGCAGTAGTTTATGGGCTTTCAGTGGTTTCCGTCGCGACTTCAGGGGTGTCGTTTCTAGATGGTTTATACCAAGTACTAGTTGGTATCGTTGACATCCCGTCGGATTTGAACGGCGAAGGCACCGTGAGACTTGCGACACTCGACAAAATTGTAGGCGGAACTACCGAGGCATTCTTTTCGGTTCTTTCGATCGGTGCCGGATTTGTGCTTGTTCGAGGCGATGGCGACCTTGTTTCAAACGCCCCCTCGGAGAGTTTGAATTCACCATCGACGCCCAAGACTTTTGAGTATGGTGAACTGCCGATCGATTCAAGCCGTCCAGATATTCGGTCATACCTCCGCGTGCTCAAGAAAACATGGTCGACCAACAACGACTAATTGCGACTGCTGGCCTGCGGCTGGGCGGCAGCTGCAGGGGCCACGCGGTCGTAGGGCCTACCCGGCTGCAGGGGCCACCCGGCTAGGCAATGCTGTGAAGCATTTTCGTCCGATCGGAGCTCGCCTCCGACGGACGGCGTTTTGGCGTCCTACGTGACTGCCCGCGAGGATGATCTTGGCAGGGCTTCCTCGTGTCAGAACAAAGGTGTCAGGTGTCAGAACAAAGGTGTCAGGAGTCATTGTTTTGCGGGAACCTAGACAGAGCGAGCCGATGAAGCCAGCGGCGTTTACCACGCTCTAAATCGTGGTAATGCCGGAAGAAAGATTTTCAAGAAGGATGCCGAGTATCACGCATTCGAGCGAGTCTTGGCCGAGGGTCTGGAACGCTATCCCTGCCGCATGCCGTTCGATGGAGGCCCAAACGAGGAAGTCCGTTCCGTCATGCAGCATGGGTTGAAGGGAGATTTGAACGGTGCCATCCACGCATAGCCCATCCACGCATAGCCCTACACGCATTGCCTAGTTATGGGGAGAACAGAGCGCTGGCCATCAAGGACACCGAAGGTTTCCGCCGCCCTGTCTAGCTTGCTCTATGGCGCGGAAGATTTGCCAGGTTGAAGGTGGAGAGCCATGCTTCGCATCATCGCGTCATTGGCTAGCTGGCCAGTCATGCTTCCACCAACCAAGGTCGATGGAGATTGGAGGAAATACGGATTCACGGACCTCGACTCAGAAGACAGATCCGGGTAGAAAAAGTCGAGACGCCTAGGACACCGAGAGACTTAAAGACAACGCTCGGACTACTTCGCTCAGACAAAGCACTTGCGAGCCAGCTTCTGTCCTGGTTGGAACATCTTGCCTCCCGAGGCTGCCATCTCACGCATTCGATCGGGCGATCCGGCGCCTCGGCTCTTTCCAAAGTACTTTTTGAA
>JANMHA010000075.1:0-11889 GCA_031374925.1 Pirellula sp.
CCAACGGGCAAAGCTATGAAGCATTTTGGCTAGTGAATCCTCTGGTTGAGCGGGAGCTTGTCTCCCCTCAACCTTGTTTTGGCGTCCAACGTAACAGCCCGCGAACCGCTGCCCTCCGCTCGCGGCTCGACCGCTGTATGCGGTCGAGGCGTGAGCGGAGGGCGGTACTTTAAGGTCTGAGCTGCACTTTTTAGTACGCCAAAACGGCGTCCGTCGGAGGCAAGTTCCGATCGGACGGAGGCAAGCTCCGATCGGACGAAAATGCTTCACAGCGTTGCCGAGGGAGGGTGACTTTCGTTAAAAATCCCTAAGAAACAAACCGGACGATCTTTAGGACGTGTGACGCGGGGGCGAAGCAGACTTTGAATAAACTGGTCTTCGCATCTTCAATATGTTTTTGCTAGGCTTCGCGATGTCACTTTAAACTGACTCACCCTTGTCAGGACAAGCGTTCGCGCCGTCTTTAAAGCTAGCATTGAGGCCTTCGTATGAGACAGCTTTTTTCCACTAAATCGCAACTGAATTCGCTAAAAGAGCTGCTCAATGCCGTGGCTGAACCACTCAATTTGAATGTCTCTGTGCGGCTTTGGAACGGCGAAGTCATCCCGCTTGGGGCAGAGGCCGACGGAAGGTTCATTATTGGGCTATCCGGACCCGGCGTAATCGGATCGTTGATTCGGCGGCCAACGTTGGAAACCTTGGTCCGACTTTACGCCACCGGGCATATCGACTTCGAAGGTGGCGATTTAATCGACTTCTCAGAGGCTCTCAAGACGCGACAATCGAATCGCGAAAAACTGAAGCGAATTAGCAAAACGATGCTTGCAAAACGCGTGTTGCCGTTCCTTTTTGCCAAAACCGCGGTTGCCGACCTCAGCCAAGGGTTTCGCAATGATATGGTTGGACGCGAAGAGTCGAAACGCAAGAATATCGATTACATTCAATTTCATTACGACGTCGGAAATGATTTTTACAAATTGTTTCTGGGCTCGGAAATGATATACACCTGCGCGTATTTTCGAGATTGGTCCAATTCGCTTGATCAGGCCCAGCATGACAAGCTGGATATGATCTGTCGCAAGCTGCGGCTTGTGCCTGGTGACCGAATGTTGGATATCGGATGCGGTTGGGGCGGATTGATCTGCCATGCAGCCAAGAATTTTGGGGTGACCGCACATGGCATCACACTTTCCCAACAGCAATTTGAATACACAAACGCTAAGATCGAACAGCTAGGTCTGACCGATAAGGTGACAGTACAAATCTGTGACTACGCAGACCACCAAGGTACCTACGACAAGATTTCCAGCATTGGGATGTCGGAACACATTGGAGTAGCAAATTACCCTAGGTACTTCAGCAAAATCAACACACTGCTACGTGACCGTGGTTTAGTGCTCAATCATGCGATCGCCCGAAGCTCCAAATCGTCGAAGAAGTACTCGGCACGCATTCGGCCAGAACGCAAATTTTTGCTGAAGTATATCTTTCCGGGATCGGAGTTGATACCGGTCGGAATGACAACCGACTTCATGGAACAGACTGGGTTCGAGGTGCATGACGTGGAGTCATGGCGAGAGCACTATGCATTAACGACACGCTTTTGGTGCAAGAACCTCTCGGCGAACAAAGACCGGGCAATCGAATTGGTCGGAGCCGAACGCTATCGATTGTGGGTTGCCTACTTGGCAGGTGCATCGGGAGGATTCACCGCAGGTTCGATTAAGATCTATCAGGTGGTCTCGAGCAAAAAAGCGTCGAAGGGGGTATCTGGAATGCCCCCGACTCGCGATCATCTTTATCGAGCCGCGTAGATCGTAAAAGAGGCTGGCTACGGAATCGGAATTGACCACCCATTTTTTGCAAGGTAATCCGATTGAGCGGGTAATACGCGATGCTACTTGTGACGTAGACGTCTATCGAGGTATCGAATGAATGCCACAATAGGCCAGATTCACGAATTGGTTGATGACGAAGTTTTTGAGATGCTCCGAAGTCGTCCGGAAGGCTTGACCGATAGCGAAGTTGCCTTGCGTCGAGCAGAAGTTGGGCCAAACCGATTGGAGTCGTCTCTAAGGTTGCAGAGGTTAAGACTTCTGATAAAGCAGTTCGTCAACTTGTTCAGCATCTTGCTCGACATCGCGGCGGCTGTCTGCTTTGTCGCTGACTCTATCCAACCGTCGGAAGGGATGGGCTTGCTTGGATGGGCGCTCCTCGGAGTCTCGGTCCTGAATGCAGTATTCGCATTCGCCCAAGAGATGCGGGCAGAACGGGCTATGGAGGAGCTGCGTAAATTCCTGCCACAAATGGTACGTGTTCGACGAGGGGGTTTAGCAATTCAGGTACTCGCGGACGAGCTTGTTCCCGGCGACGTCTTACTCGTCGGCGAGGGGGATCGCATAGCGGCGGATGCAAGGCTTGTCGAGTCGGAAGATCTGCTGGTCAACAACGCACCTTTGACAGGCGAAGCACGCTCGCAGACACTTATTGCAGGAGCCAGAAAAGGCAGGCTCGTGGATAGCCCGAATATCGTGTTTGCCGGTTGCAGTGTTCTTCGCGGAAACGGAATATCTGTTGTATTTGCGACCGGCCATCGTACCGAGTTCGGAAAAATTGCAGCGCTTTCTCGCGATGTACGAAGACCACTTTCTCCGTTGCAGCGAGAAACGAATCGCTTGGTCCGCTTGTTGACGTTGATTGCTGTTTCGCTTGGTGTCTTGTTCTTCGCCTATGGAGTAGCGAGCGGTCGTCCGTTGTGGGTCAACATCGTGTTTATGCTTGGCATCATCGTAGCCAACGTACCGGAGGGCCTCTTGCCGACCTTTACACTTGCCCTATCGATGGCCAGCGTACGGATGGCCAAGAAAATGGTGCTGGTCAGAAACCTCGAAGCAGTGGAGGCGTTGGGCGCTGTCCACGTGATCTGTACCGACAAGACGGGGACTCTAACTAAGAACGCATTGGCCATAACGGCCATGGTCGATCCCGTACGCGGGATCGCTATTTCCGATCCCAATCTAGCGAAGTCGTTTCTAAAGGCCGCGCTCATTGCGTCGGAAGTTCGGCCTGCCTTCGGAGTGCATTCATCCGAGGGTACTGAAAAGTCCAAATCTCCGTGGTCCGGCGACCCATTGGATGTTTCCATAGCAGATCATTTCGGTTCCATGTTCGGCCCAGCCAACGAGATTATTTGCAAAACTCGCCGACACTTTCCCTTCGACTTGGCCAAGCGTCGGGAAGCAGGCTTGTTCGCCGATGGCCCAGAGGTGATGTTCGCCGTAAAAGGGGCATGGGAGTCACTGCGCCCACTCGTAGTCCAGCTAACATCGTCTGAGAATACATCTGTTTCGGCAACAGAGGAAGCTCTGGTCTTTTGCGACGAAATTGTGCACCGCCTATCGTCCCAAGGGCAGCGTGTGATCGCTGTGGCGTCGCGCAGCCTAGACTCCTTGCCTGACCGAACCGTTCCAGAAGAATCGCTTGAAGTCAGAATGGTGCTCCACGGCTTTCTGGCGTTGGATGATCCCATTCGAGAACAGGTCCCGGGAGCAGTAGCGCGTTGCCACGCAGCTGGCATCCGAGTGCTGATGATTACAGGCGATCATCCAGACACGGCCGAAGCAGTGGCGAGAAAATGCCTTATCCTCGCGGTGGGTCAGTCAGCTGAGGGGCGGATACTCTTGGGTTCGGAATTGGAAGCCATGCGCGAGGAGAAGTTAATGGATCGGTTGCGAGAGGGGGTTGCCATTTTCGCCCGCACTACGCCAGAACAAAAAATGAAGATCGTGATGGCGCTAAAACGATTGGGCAATGTCGTGGGCATGACTGGAGACGGCATTAATGACACACCGGCACTCAAAGCGGCGGATGTCGGTATCGCGATGGGGGTAAGCGGAACGGAAGTCGCACGAGACGCAGCCGACATTGTTCTTTTGGATGATAACTTCGCCTCGATTGTCGCCGGAGTGGAGGAAGGTCGCACAGTCTTTGCGAACATGCAGAAGTTTACGACTTACGTATTGGCCAGCAACATTCCGGAGATCATTCCGTTCCTGATATACATTGTTTTGCCGGTGCCTTTGGGGCTAACTATACTCCAAATTCTCACGATTGATTTGGGCAGCGACCTGTTGCCGGCAATTGGGCTTGGACAAGAACCGTCCGAACCTGACTCCATGAGGCTGCCACCGAGGCGACTCGATCAGCGACTGCTTTCACTATCGCTGATGGCCACAGCGTATTTGTTTCTTGGCATGATTCAAGCAGCCTATTCCATGCTTCTTTTTTTTCTCGTCTTGCATGAAGGTGGCTGGAAATGGGGTCAAGAACTTGGCAATAATGATCCGTTGTATCGCTCGGCAACTGGCATTACGTTGGTTTCGATCATCTTGATGCAGATCGGCAACTTGGCCGGTCGTCGGTCACTGCGTGGCAGCGGTCTGGACCGAGGATTATTGCACAACCCGATGCTGTTGGTAGGAGTAGCTGTCGAGATCGTCTTTTCGTGGGCGATTCTCTACTACGCTCCGGTCCAGGAGCTTCTGCGCACTGGTCCAGTCGCCTGGCACTTCTATGCACTAGCATGGCTAGGCATTCCATTGCTGTTCCTGCTTGATTACATTCGCAAGCTAGTCCTAGCAAAGCGAACGTGAGGTCGGCATTCGCAAAAAGACTGCCCACTGTGGGCATACCTTCAACCCTGGCCTGTCAATTCAAATAACCCTGACGCCATCAAGTTGACTTCACGGACGGGCCATCCGTAGACGTGCTCTGTCCTATCCATAATCGATTTCCATCCGGATCGTTGATGCGAAATTCAGTCAGACCATAGAATGTGACTTCCAGATCCGGCACCGATAAACCGTTCTGTCGAACCAGCTTGTGATACTCGAATACATCATCTGGGTAAAGATAGAGGATTGAGTCACGAAACTTGCCTGGATGTATGTTGATCGATTGATCTACCATCAAACGACATTCGTCGAATCGGAGCATAGCCCAGCCCCATTCTGCATTTCTGTTCTCGACCACGAAACCAAGCATCCCGCAATAGAAGTCCACGCTCATTGGCATGCTTTTGACGGGCAGCATTGGTATCAATCTGGTCATCTTCATAAAACTACCATTTGTTTTTCGAAGCAGTATGCGGCAGTCGCTCTAGCGAGTGGAGCGTGCGGATTGATTGTAACCTATCACAATCCGAGTTAGGCTGCGTCCAAGACGGACTCAGGGTCACGCGGAAGCAGGAGAAGTCCCGGACATTGTGAGAATTTTAGGATCGGAATCGAAGTGATGCGTTGCGCTTTCGATGGCATAGGGATTGGAGCGTCCATACTCACGACGCAACGAGACGAAAAAAATTGCTACAATGGAATTTTTGTTTCCAACAAGCCGTTTCCACCAAGCCGTTTGATCCGAAAGATTTGCGTCGATGTCAACACAGGATGAAATGCCCTTGCGGAAGATCGACCATGTCCGATTCTTTGTAGGGAATGCTCGGCAGTCTGCTTACTTCTATCGCAACGCCTATGGATTTGACGTGGTTGCTTATGCTGGATTGGAGACCAAAGTAAAACATGAAGCGGGGTATGTAGTCCAGCAGGGGGGCATTACGTTTGTCATTGTGTCTCCGCTTCGCTCAAACCACCCAGATGCCTCGCGTCTGATTTTGCATGGAGATGGGGTATCCGACATTGCATTGCAAGTCGATGACGTTCGCCATGCCTACAACTTGGCCGTCGAGCGCGGCGCCATCGGCGTTGTTGGGCCGCGAGCCATTGAAGACAAATTCGGTGTTTACGAGTTTGCCACGATACGGGCCTATGGCGACACTACCCATACCTTCGTCAATCGCGACCGATACAAAGGTGCTTTTGCACCGGGGTTTGACCCGATCGATCCTGCTCGATACAACCCTGCCACCTACCATCCTACCGGTCTATTGGGGATCGATCACATCGTCGGCAACGTTGAGGAGGGCCGAATGAACGAGTGGGTCGAGTTCTATCGCAAAGTCCTCGGTTTTGAACAACTGGTTTCGTTCGACGACCAAGACATTTCAACGGAATACTCGGCGCTGATGTCCAAAGTCGTTCAAAGCGGACGGGGCAAGATCAAGTTTCCAATCAACGAACCAGCACACGGTCGACGCAAAAGCCAAATCGAAGAGTACATCGATTTCTATGGTGGGGCCGGGGTCCAACATATCGCCATGGCCACCAACGACATTGTCAAGACAGTACGGGCTTTGAAAGCGAATGACGTATCGTTTTTGCGTGTTCCCAAGACCTATTACGAAGGAATAGGCAACCGAATCGGAGAGATAAAGGAAAACTTTGATGAGCTTGCCGAGCTCGGGATCTTGGTCGATCGAGATGACGAGGGCTACATGTTGCAGATCTTCACCAAACCGGTCCAAGATCGCCCGACTTTGTTCTTTGAAATCATTCAGAGGGAAGGCTCGAAGAGTTTTGGCAAAGGCAATTTCAAAGCACTCTTCGAAGCGATCGAGCGCGAACAAGAGACGCGTGGGACACTCTAGCCAATGCCCTTACCACTTCCTCCGATTCGAAGCATCCGAGATTTTTACGCTTTTGAGCAGCATGTCAAAACATGCCGGGCACAGCGAGGTTTAGGAATGATAAAACAATGGTACGAAATCCCCGTCTTTTACTTTTCGAATCCCGCGTCTGTCATCGGCCATGGTGATCTAGTCTATCCGCCAAAGAACTCGACAGAATTAGATTTCGAATTGGAGATAGCTGCCATCATCGGCGAGGAAGCCGGCGATCTTCCCGATAATGATTCTGCTATGGACTGCGTGGCTGGATTCACCATCTACAACGATTGGTCCGCTCGCGACCTGCAACGCAACGAAATGGCGGTTGGCTTGGGTCCTAGCAAAGGAAAGGATTTTGCCAATGCGTTAGGACCGCACTTAGTCCCCTTTGCCGAATTGCGAGATCGGTACCAAAATGGTCGGCTGGATCTCAATATGTCCGCATCCATCAATGGCAAAGTCGTGTCTCGAGGAAATGCTTCAAGCATGTATTGGACTTGGCCGCAACTTCTGGCGCATGCAAGCCGCGATACGAAACTAAGGCCGGGTGATGTCATCGGATCGGGCACTGTAGGGACTGGTTGCATCTTGGAATTGACTCCTGCCGTAACGGGCGGGTGGCTTAAAGCTGGTGATGTGGTTCAGTTAGAAATCGAACGGCTAGGCGTTTTGGAAAATTGTGTAGGTACTCGTTAAGTTGGGTCCGTGGACCAGAAGGGTAGGTTGGAAGTACATGCCACAATATTTGCAAAGAGGCTCCATTCCTCCCAAGAGGCACACCATTCATGCCAACGTGCCCGGCCACCGACAGGAAGGCATCTATTACGAGGAGGTGATCACCACTCAAGGCTTTAGCCGCGCCTACAGTATTGTCTACCACTTGAGACCACCCACTCGAGTGTTGCGCATCGAGGCCGCGGTTAAGACTCCGATTTTTGAGGCTGACGAGTCAACCCTCCGGCATGTGCATTTGAAAACATCGGCCATGGTGGCCATGGGCGACCCGATCACGGGCCGCGTTCCGTTGATGTTTAATTCGGATGTAGTCCTTTCGCGATGTCGTCCTGCCGAGCGTCAACTTGACTTGTACCGAAACGCAAGGGCGGACGAAGTCCTTTTTGTCCAGCAAGGCTCTGGTCGATTGGTTTCGATGTTCGGTGTTCTTCCTTTTCGGCCAATGGACTACGTTGTCGTTCCTAAATGCACTACGTATCGCATCGAGTTCGAACCTGCAGCAATTCATCCTGACATGCTGGTGATTGAATCGCAGGGGGACGTCGGATTCCCGCCTCGTTATTTGAACCCAGATGGACAATTTCGACTTGGAGCCCCGTTCTGTGAACGGGATCTTCACGGACCTACCGAGCTTGATACACAAGACGCGGAAGGAGAATTCGCCGTGCGTATCAAGGACGGTGAGCAGTGGACACGATATGTCATGGCGAATCATCCGTTCGATGCCGTGGGATGGGATGGCATGGTATACCCCTACACCTTCAATGCCGATGACTTCGAACCGATCACAGGCACGATCCACCAACCGCCACCAATCCATCAGACCTTTCAAACGTCAGGCTTTGTCGTTTGCACGTTTGCGCCTAGAATGCTGGACACACATCCGCAAGCGATCAAGGTTCCGTATGCCCACAGCAATGTCGAATCGGATGAAGTTTTGTACTATGTTCGGGGGCAATTCGGAAGTCGGCGAGGTGTTGAGCTCAGTTCGATCACCCTACATCCCCACGGGATACCGCACGGTCCACATCCGGGCACGATCGTGGCCAGTCGTCCTGTCCAATTTACAAATGAACTAGCAGTGATGGTCGATACGTTTCGGCCTCTTCACTTGGCCGCGGCCGCTATTGCCCTGGACGACCCCAGTTACCCGTTTTCTTGGCTAGATTAATTCATGCGAATCGATGTTTCGAACACAGATGTATTGGCTGTCTATCAATTATTGGTTGGGTTGGTTACACCACGCCCGATCGCATGGGTCACCACGATCTCCGAGCGAGGTGTTGTGAATTTAGCACCGTTCAGTTTCTTCAACGCATTCGGTGCGAATCCACCGGTCGTAGTCTTCTCCCCAACCCTGAAACGGGATGGCGGCAAAAAGGACACATTGATTAATGTTGAGGCCAACGGCGAGTTCGTGATCAACGCGTCGACCGAGAAGCATGCCGACCTGATTAACATGTCGAGCAAAATGCTGTTGCCAGATGAGAGTGAAGTGGAATTGGTCGGGCTATCGACGTTGCAATCAGAGCGGGTGAAACCGCCTCGACTCGCCGAAGTACCCTTTGCCCTGGAATGCAAAGTGCTTCAAATCATTCCTGTTGGTCACGGAGCGATTTCAGCCAATTTAATCATTGGTGAGATTGTTACGATGCACATTGATGACGCAGTTCTTGACCCAAAGGGGCTTCCCGATCCTCGCAAATTGAAGGCAATCGCCAGACTGGGTGGCGAATTCTGGTGCCGGACTCAAGATCTTTTTCAGTTGGAACGGCCCTGAAAGGATCAGGACCACTTTTCCTATTTGGATCGTTTCAAGTCCACGGCCCATTGGTATTGAGTATACTTCATTGTCGCCTTTTGCTCCGCAAAAGTGCGTTAAGGAGGCGCACTTTCGCGGAGCGAAAAGCGACAATAGTCGCAGAGCGAAAGCGACAATAAACGAAAATTTCTTTTCCAATTCTAGGGAGTCGATCGTGAACCATTTGACACGTCGTGATTTTCAGCAACAAGCCATAGGGTCGTTATTGACTTGGTCTTTGCTGGAGACACTCTTTAAGCGAGATGCGTTTGCGCAAGAAGTGAAACCGATTGCTGCGAAGTGGTTGGCGGAACTGAATTCATGGAGTCTAGACTTGAAAGGCAAAAAACTAGAGCAACTCCAATGGCAGGAAAAGGTCGAGCAACTTTATGCTACCGTCGATTTGCCAGACTTGTTGAAGTTCTTGGACTTCGACAAACTCGTAAAAGGTGTGAATCCAAAAGAAAAAGGCGAATTGAGCCTGAAGGCGACACTTCCCAAGGTAGAGGGACTACCGACCGAACTCGTCTTTGGCCACCAGATTTTCGCCTTGAACAAGGACCGGTCGGTGGTTCCTCACGGCCACGACAACATGGCAACTGCCTTTCTGATCTTGAAAGGAGATTTTCATGGCCGACATTACGATCGCATTGAAGATTCTAACGACCATATGATCATTACTCCGACTATCGATCGCGACTTCGGTCCAGGTGGTTGTTCGACCATTACCGACACGAAAGACAACGTCCATTGGTTCAAAGCAAAATCGGACATGGCGTTTATCTTTAACATACACGTGATGAGCGTGAAGCCTGGGAAAACTGGCCGTGTCTACATCGATCCAAACGGTGAAAAAATTGCAGGTGGCCGCATCAAAGCCCGCAAGATAGACCACAAAGAAGCCGAGCGACTTTATGGATAACAGGAAAGAAATGCGACTCGTAATGCACCTTTTGCGTTACGAAGGGCGTCAGATTCGATAGCAAGCGTTGTTGCACACCACGCCCATCGCTAGCGCTCTGGGGCGTGCCACCCGGCACAAGGGGCCAAACGGATGCTAACGCTTCGAAATCTTATTCTTGAACGCAATAAAGTTTGGTCCAACTACGAAGGAACAATTGGTCCCGAACGGCAACGGGTGAAGCGTCAATGGCGTCTTGCAGCGGATTGACTGACACGACATCCAGGCTTTCGTTATCCTTGACGACAACTGTGGTTCCGTCGCGGCCAACAAAATAAAGATGACCGTTGGCTACCACCGCCGATGAGTAGAGCGAGCCAACGCCTGTCAGTCGCTTTCGATCAAACAGAACTTTCCCTGTTCTTGCGTCGACACAACTCAGAATGTCTTGATTTCCGGCGGTGAAGAACAGCCGATTTCCACTGATGATCGGCGATGGAACGTAGGGAGTACCTTTGTTGAGGCTCCATTTCAGCGGGCCCTTGTCGGTGATGTCACCCGTGGAATCGAGCGGAATCGCGTTGACACATGCCGCTCGATAGCCACTCATGCAGATCGCGGTGTCCTCAAAACGCAGCGGAGACGGAATAGCATTCGTGGTCTGACCGCCGCAGGCCCAGAGTTCCGTCCCCGTTTTCGCATCGTAGGCTCGACTGCGATGCGTTCCGTTGACAACTAAGATCGACTGGCCTTGGAACAAAGTGGCTAGAGGCGTGTTCCACGAGGTTACTTCGTCAGGTCGATCCACTTTCCAAACCTGCTTGCCGGTTCGTTTATCTAAGGCGGTAATGAACGACCCCTCCTCTTGATCCCAATTGATGATTAGCAACTCACCGGAGAGTACCGGTGTAACAGCCTCTCCCCATCCAAACCGAGTTCGCATGTTACCTAAATCGACTTGCCAAATCAAATCGCCGTCCATTGAGTAACAAAAGAACCCTCGTGAGCCAAACGAAACATACAATCGTTCACCATCCGATGTCGGAGATCCCGCTGCATACGTGTTTGTCTCATGCTTACCTTCATGCGGAACTTGTTCTGTCGCCATCTTTTGCCACTTTTGTTTGCCTGTCACGCGATCGATACTGGTGACCAGGAAGCGGTAAAAGAACTCGTCGGGCGTGGTTTTAGCGCGTTCATCGTTCGTGACAGGCGCGGGACTTTTCCTGGATGTCTTTTCAGCCGAAGCGACAAAGATTTGATCGCCCCATACTATCGGGGTTGCAGTTCCTTCACCCGGCAAGCTGGCGATCCATTTGACGTTGGTTTTGGTGTCCCAATTCAATGGTGGTTTCGCGCTCGGGCTTGCGATTCCATCCGCGGTTGGACCTCGCCATTGCGGCCAGTCTTCACCATCGTTTGCGAATACGACTTGAGCGGCGCATGACATTAATACAGTCCATGCCCCCAGCGACAATATTGTAAGAAGGATTGTTTTCGAAGGCATATGCATTTGTTTGTTATTGGAAGCAAAGCTGCAAGGGATCGATTTCATTGTAGCGGGTTTTTCTAGTTAGTTACCCTCCCTCTTAGTTAACTATCGCCCTCTTCTGTTGGTTACCCTCGCTCTCTGGGCTCTCTGGGCTCTCTGGGCTCTCTGGGAGGATCTGGGAGGATCTGGGAGGGTCGAGGCGAAGCGAGGCTTAGGTTGAGCGGGAGCTTGCCTCCCCTCAACCTTGTTTTGGCGTCCTACGTAACAGCTCGCGAACCGCCGCTCACGCCTCGCCCGCCGTCGGCGGTCGAGGCGTGAGCGGTACTTTAAGGTCTGAGCTGAACATTTAGTACGCCAAAACGGCGTCCGTCGGAGTCAAGCTCCGATCGGACAAGAATGCT
>JANMHA010000120.1:0-30932 GCA_031374925.1 Pirellula sp.
GACCGCCTACGGCGGTCGAGGCGGGAGCGGAGTGCGGTACTTTAAGGTCTGAGCTGCACTTTTTAGTACGCCAAAACGGCGTCCGTCGGAGGCAAGCTCCGATCGGACGGGAAGCAAGCTCCGATCGGACGAAAATGCTTCACAGCGTTGCCTAGCTCCCCCGCTAGAAAACCGGTTCCATGTTCGCGTTCAAGTTTATACTCTTCACGGTAAATTGGGAAACAAGAGTAAAGCATAACCTGCACATCGCGTTCAATGCGTATCTGATGACGAACCAAGAGCAACCAAGCAACAAAGGGATAACCTGGACTAAGCGGTTTAAGGTCCTCGTTTGCAATGACTGTCGCGATTTCGCCAAGCCAATCTCCAGTTGCGATAACTTGGTCGCCCCATAACTCAAAAGCAGCTTTCTATCCGTAGATTGTTCTGAGAGGCTTTTCGTTAATGATTGAAAGCCTGTCGCCCAGCAAGTTCGCGATTTTCTTCGTTACTGCGATCACATTTGCTTTAACCTTGGCGGAATCGTTGCCCCCTTTGCAACCGCTTCTTTCAAACGTCTCAGTACTTCCTGAGCGTATTTTAGACTATGAACAGTGTAGAACGGCACTCCGTGCCGTTTTTCTCGGCACGGAGTGCCGAGCTACTCTTTGTTGCAACCCCGCTTTTCAGTCCTGACGATGTAGAGACCGCAAATTGTCAGCTTACTCATTCGTTTCTTCGCAGCCAACAATGCGCCGTTCAAGCAGCTATAATTATCTTTACGGAGAACGCGGCTCGTCGTCGCGGGATGAATCGAAACGCCGGAACTGTGAATATGGCGATCACAAGGAAGCAAGCGCTGAAACGGATTGAAGGCTTGATTGGTGAAGGTTCCAATGCAGGCATTGAATCGCATATCGCCAAACTTACCAGGCCTGGGTCGGGTTCCCATATTCGCAATGAGCTAACCACTCGGCTGGGCGAAGTCGAACGATTGGCTTCGCATGTTGGTGACAAGTCCGGTGCGGATATTCTGGCAAAGATTGCTAAATGGCGTAAAAGAATTTCGGAGATCGCAGATGTCGATTACTAGTACAAGTTCGTTAGAGCAAAAGCTGCTGACTTTTTTCAAAGAAATGGCACTTGCAAAGGAGAACAACAACTACGAATCAGATCGCGAGAAGTTCGTTTTCCACATGACCGACTGGCAGGACGCATTGGACGCGTTGAAGCTCTTATTCAGCAGTCCAGATCAGTATGACCAAGATCAGGCAAACCAAATTTTGCAGGAGTTATTTTATCATGTGCTTCCGCATTTGAACGCTGCGGCAGAAATCTACGACGATGCCGCGGAACTTTACAAAATGCACAACAAACGTCCTCCAACATAGCTCATTTCGCGCTAATTTTGCGTAGTAAGGCGAGCGGCAGAGTGGAGTATCCCAACCCGAAGCGTAATTTTTGAAGTGGCGCATTTCGCATCAAAAACATGGCTCGGGTCCGGGATTTCCCAACGCTGAAAGCGTTGAACAATATAGCCCAGGGTCGCGCAGCGCACCCTGGGTTTCGGTAAGATGGAGCGCTGAAACCCCAACGGGGTTTGACATTCGATGATTGTTAAACCACGTTGTGGTTTGGAATTCCATTGTTGACTAGTACCCAGGGTGCGCTTCGCGACCCTGGGCTTTGATGTTGTACCACTACGTGGTAATAGAAATAGCGCAACTACAAAAAGCGTAAGCGATGGACAATTCCGCCGGTGCCTCACTTACGTTTCGGGTTATGATTGCGCGTTTCGGGTTATGATTGGTAGTTTTCCCATCGCCGCTCGCCTAAGCAAATCAGTCAAGGACTCGGCCTTTCAATGGATGAAGCGTTGGAATGCGTCCTCGTCGACATTGCGGCCGCTTAGGATCAGCACGATGTCTCCTTCACCGGTCAAATCGATCTTGCCGCACATGGCAGCCGCGATAGAGATGGCACCCGAGGGCTCCGTTCGCAAGCCATGAGTCATGTACATCCACTTCATGGCATGTTGAATTTCTAAGTCCGAAGCGGTGACCGACTCTCGCACAAGTCTCTGCAGGATCGGCCAGTTGTGGATCCCGACATCGTACGATAGCAGTCCATCGCAAATGCTCTTAGGCTTAGAGATTCGAACTCGCATGTTGGCTGCGAGAGACTGGCGAAAATCGTCGGCCCCCTCAGGCTCCACGCCAACAATCTTTGCCGACGGAAAATACTCCGCGATGGCCAACGCATGGCCGGCCATCAAACCGCCCCCGCTAACCGAGCAAACGAAATGGGAAACATTCCGCCCCTCGAGTCGCAACGCCTCCCCTATTTCAAGTCCGCCAACTCCGTTGCCTGAAATAACATCGTTGTCGTCATACGGTGAAGCTTGAAGTGCGTTCTCTTTTTCTGCAATCTCACGAGCCATCTGATCTCGGACGCCAGTCAAATGATCGGTTGCGATATCGTAAGTGCGAATCTCGGCCCCAAACGATCGCGTCAATTCAAACTTCACCTTCGGGGCGGATTCAGGCATCACGATGATGACCCTCTTTCCGTAACGCATGCCAGCAAACGCAATGCCCGAAGCAAAATTGCCTGACGAATGGGCGGTGACCGGACGTACCCCTAACTCCGCGACATTATTGGCCATCCAGTTGAGTGCCCCCATCAACTTAAACGATCCTACGGGCGTCCACCCATAGTCTTTGAACCAAACGCGCCGTCCCTCGGCCAGCCCCAGCATTTTTTCCAAGGCGTAGGACCGAATCAACGGTGCGGGCGAGATATGCTGCCGCACGATTTTTTCTGCGGATCGAATACTGTCGATGTTGGCGAGTGATTTTGAATGCATGATTTTAGTCGCCTTTCGCTCCGCGAAAGTGCGCCTTGCAAACACACTTTCGCGGAGCGAAAGGCGACTATTCGCAAAATCTCCTATTCATGCCTGAGTGCTTCGATGGGATTCATCATAGCCGCTCGTCGAGCTGGATAAAGCCCGAACAACAGACCGACACCGAGCGAAATGAACACGGAAAGCAGAACTGACCACAACGCGATGCGGGGTTCCAAGGTATAAATGATAGGTGGCAGAAGATCAGGTGAAAAGGCGGTTATCAGCGCCCGACTGGTTCGAAACAGTGGACCGCAGAGCAAGCCGCACAATACACCCAACATCCCTCCGCTCCCTGTGAGCACCAACGTCTCGACCAAAAACTGTTGAATGATGTCTCTGCGTTTCGCACCTAACGCGCGCCGAATGCCGATCTCACGCGTCCGTTCGGTAACGGTGGCCAACATGATATTCATGATGCCAATGCCTCCTACCAACAGCGAAATCCCGGCGATGACAACCAACATGACGTTGAACATGGCTCGGGTTCGCTCCGCTTGTCGAAGCAGTTCCTTCGGAACAACCACTGCGTAGTCTTCTTGCTCATGATACTTCTTCATAAGCGTCTCGATGATGGCCACGGTTTCATCCACCTGCGCTATATTGCCGACTGTTAAGGTGATCTGGGTGAGTTCAACAATCTCGCCTTTGAAACTCATCCCTTCGCCGGTTCGAGTCATGATCTGGTCACCTACTCGATGTCGAAAAGTCTCCAATGGAATATAGGCATCGAAGCTGTAGTCACGTGAATCCAAGCTGCCTCCTATGGCTGCGGATGCACCGCGTGGCTTCGTCTGGCCGATCACGGTGTAAACGTCACTCTCGACCTTGACATACTTCCCGATGGGGTTCTCGCCTGGAAAGAGTTTTTTTGCCGTTCCATCCGCTAGCACAATATGGTTTTCACGGTTGTCTTGTTTGGCCATCCATCGTCCGCGCGCTATTTCAAGTCGATTCAACTCAAAATGTTCCTCCGCACAACCAACAAGGTTGATACTTGCAGTCCGGCTATCGACACGGCACTCGCGTTTCAACTCGCGAATTGGAACCGCTCGCGTGATGGTAGGAATGTTGGACATAATCCGCCGGAAGTCTGCTCGCAACAAGCCATAACTCTTGACACGATTCTTGTCGCCACCACTTGTGCTGGGCTCAACACTTCGAACGATAACATTGGTAGCGCCCAGTTCTAAGATCTGTTGTTGGGCTTGGTAACTCACCCCCTCGCCCATCGCCACCAACCAAATCACTGTTGTCGTTCCAATAAAGATCCCCAATGCTGCAAGGGCCGAACGCAGCTTCTGCAGCAGAAGACTCTTCAAACCCAAGCGAATTGTTTGGCCGATCGATCCACTCATTTTGGACTGGAGACCTGGGTTATCTCTTTTTTCCTCGAATCAGATTTATCTACCTGGCTGGCGGACTTCGAATCTTTTTCAGAGCGACTCGTCGGCAAGATGGCGACTGCTTGCGCTTCGTTAACGAAGGCCAATGGATTTAATACGATTTTCTCCCCTTCGACTACCCCATCCTTGACGACGGTAAACTCATCGTTGGTGTCTCCCAGCCTAAGCACGCGTTGAGTGACACCATGTTCGGTTTGAACCCAGCAACTCATCCCATCTTTGCTTTCGACGATCGCGGCGACGGGAATAGTGAGAACGTTCTCGTGCTCGGCCAAGACAACATCGACAACGGCGCTCATCCCAGGCTTCAATCCGGGGTGCGGCTGGATCGCGATTTTGGTATCGTACTTGACAAGGTTGCCAGTCCACCAGCCTGCTGGCCGAGTGACTTCGGCAATCTCACTAACCTCTCCGTCCAGGACTAGATCTTGAAGCTGAACTTTTGCCGGCATGCCCACTTTGAGTCTGTCGACTTTTGACTCATGGATTCCGACTTTCACCTGCATTTTGCTCACGTCTGGAATGATCAGGAGCGTCTGCTGCTCGCGTACAACAGCCCCTTCCGTGATATCGGGCGTGTCCTTCCAAGCAGCCATCGAGGGGAAGATCACCATGCCTGAAGTTTCCGCTCGAATGATGCAATTCTCTAGCTGTTTCTTTTCACGGTCGAGCCGCGTTTTTTCCAACTCCAACGAAGCTTCAAACGAGGCGAGTTTGGCTTGCGCTGCTCGGAGCGTACTTCGCAACTGTTGCAGCATTTTTTCCTTGCTGTACTTCTCCAAGGAAAGAAGCTTGGTCTTTTTTAACTCGAGATCTTTCTTGGCGGAATCGACTGCGAATTTTTCCCCTTCCAATTGTAGGCTTTTGAGGACCCCCTTGGTTGTCAATCGAACAGCCGAATCGTAGGACAGTTCTGTTTTGCGGAGCGCCTGTTCGGCTTCGAAAATCTCCTTTTCCACCTTGCTCCGCTCCTCTTGGTAAGACCCCTCCAGGTACTCGGTGATGCTAATCTCAGCGACGGCGACATCGCTCTCTGCCGTGATCTTATTGGCAAGAGCGGTTTCATAGACAATCCGTTGTTGAAGGATTTTGTCCTCGATTTTGGATTGATCGAGGCGAACCAATTCGTCGCCAGCCTTCACCAGAGTTCCCGTTTCAACCACCCATAGAACGGTGCTCCCACCCTGTACCAAGCATTTGATCTCTTTGTTATTTGAGCTTTCGACCGCTCCATTCTCGGTAACGGTCACGGACAAGTTTCCGAGAGCCATCGTGTGAGTCAGGTGTTTGACCGCGCTGGCGGGCTTCATGAATTGAGGCGCAATGGCACCCATGGCAATCAATCCAGCCAGGACTAACAAAGCGATACCGAAACGCTTTAGAAAACTGGCGGAAGAGGTCATCTCGATTACTTTTGAAGACGGGTTGGACAGCGCTGGTTAGGTGGTAGATCGCCACCAGGGTGGGGTCTGTATTTTAGACCAAGGTTCGTGCGGTCACGAGCACAAACAAGCTATTTCCATCGGAAATGCAGACCCAAGAGAGAGGATCTGCCCTACGTGGATCCGTCGCTCCGCCGACGGATGTCCTGTTTCTTTACGCAGATTGCGTGTATCGATCCGAATGGATGATTGGCAACCAGCGGCAGCCTGCCCGCCCGCCGTTTTTTGCCGTTTTTTGAAGGAGTTCGCACATGGAGTTCCAACTACACTGACCGCCGGTCGCGGAGCGAGCAGGCCTACGTGGATCCGTCGCTCCGCCGACGGATGTCCTGTTTCTTTACGCGCATTGCGTGTATCGATCCGAATGGATGATTGGCAACCAGCGGCAGCCTGCCTGACTTCAAGGAAACGAAGATTGTCGCGATTACAGCGTTGCGGCCTTTGATGGCAAGCCAATCCTAAAAGTGGATCCAGAATCGACCTTTGACTCGACCGAAATGGTACCCCCGTGACACAAAACAATTTGATTCACGATGGACAATCCTAAACCTGTCCCGCCTGCCTCGCGTGACCTAGACTCGTCCACCCGATAGAACCGATCAAAGAGTTTTGGAATGGCGTGCTCCGGGATGCCGATTCCGTTGTCTTGAATTTCGATCTCGATATGCTGATCAACCTGCTTGCACCGAACCGTTACCATGCCGTCGGGTTTGTTGTATTTGATCGCGTTGGAAAGCAGGTTATCAATGGCTTGCCGCAACATCGAACGATTCCCTCGAAGAGGACTGGGGTGCAGATCCGTTTCAACACGCACCGATCGTTCTTCTGCCAATGGAAGTATGGATTCTACGGCCTCTCCCAGCACGGAGGCCATATCGACGGACTGGGTTTCAAGTGTTGGGTTTGCATCCAATCGAGCCAACGTTAACATCGAGTCACCCAACTCTCGCATTCGCGTGGCTGCACGTTGGCATTTGACTAAGTGCTGTCGATATTCTTCAGCCGTACGCGGTTTGGAGAGCGCCAACTCGCTGCTTGCAAGCATCACCGACAGCGGGGTACGCAATTCATGCGACGCATCGGCAGTGAATTGCCGTTGTTGTTCAAAGGCCTGTCCCAAACGATCCAGCATGGTGTTGAGGGACGTCCCAAGTCCTTCCAGTTCGGAATCGAAGCCTGAAAGCTCGATGCGTTCTGACAGGCTGTTAGCGCTGATGCGCTGTGCCGTCCGGCTCATTCGCTCGATGGGTTCGATGGCGCGTTTGCTAAACCACCAGCCACCGACGAGGCCGACACTTAGAACCGAGAGGCCCGATAAAACAAGCGTCCAAGTCATCGCAAGAACTTTGGTCACTTCACCCGCCGCAGGTCGCCCGACACAAATGACCGTTTCGAATGGACCGCGGATAAACACATCGCGAAACGCTCCCCTTTGCTGTCGGGCATAACGATCGCGATCAATCGCCATCGTTATGGGGTCGGTTAACAATGGACTCTGAGGTGGGACTTTTGATTCTTTGAGAACGCTACCGTCTGCTCGCCATATAACAAAATACGCGGGCCCTTCCACTCGTCCCAAATGCTCCGGAAGCTGCGGTGGCAACTCAATCGATGCCTCCCATTCCTCTTGGCTCCAATCCGATTTTGCTTCTCCGAGTGTCTTTGGAAACTTCCAATCGAGCATGGGGCTCGGTCTGGGCCGCTCCAATTGCGGTGGACCAGCTGGCGGCAAACTCTCTAGTGAGTCGCGACGCGGCCGGTTAGGAAATTGCGGACGTCGACGCGGCCCGCTTCGGGAAGTTACATCTTTGGCCATCGCTTCCAGAACCGTCGATGGAACCGCATTCATGGACCCCTCTAAAATTCGGGCTGCTCCCAGCAGTTCGTCGTCCACCCGGTCCCAATGCGATCGCACCATTTCCCAGTGAAGCAATGCTCCGAACACGGCTATGACCAACAGGAGCATGATTGCATGCCACGCTTGCAACCGCCAACGCAACGATCGAAACAGGTTAACCATGCAGAATGTATCCCTGGCCTCGCCGAGTCTCGATAAAATCCTTTCCGAGTTTCTTTCGCAAATGAGATATATGCACATCGACTAGATTCGAAAGCGTGTCATCTTGCTCATCAAAAATGTGGTTGTAGATCATCGTCCGACTGACGAGTTTGCCAGCATGTACCGCCAGCAATTCCAACATCGCATACTCCCTGGCTGTCAATTCGACCGGGTTGCCAGACTCCTTAACCGTCTTGCTGGCCAGGTCGATTTCCACTGTGCCAAATGCAATGCGGTTCGAAGCATTGCCGGTCGAACGACGTATCAGCGAACGGACACGGGCCAACAACTCACTGAGACTAAAAGGCTTAATCAAGTAGTCATCCGCACCCTCGTCTAACCCAGTCACGCGATCGCGCACCGCATCCTTGGCGGTAAGAAGCATCACCGGCGTTTTCTTGACACGACGCAATCGACGCAGCAGTTCAACGCCATTCATTTTCGGTAGCATCCAATCAAGAATGATTAGGTCATAATCCCAAACCGTAGCTTTGTGCATACCATCTTCGCCATTGTCCGCAGTGTCTACGGCATAGCCATCTTCACGAAGTGCTTGAGCAAGCGACTCTTGCAGATCAATCTCGTCCTCAACTACCAATATACGCATTCTTGATTCCTGTTATCCGTAGGTCCGTCGCTCCGTCGACGGACGGTCAATAATTATTCAGCCTTTGGTTGCTTCAATCGTGCTCGTCGTTAACCGAATCGCGATCCGTGTGGCACGTCCAAAAGCGCTAGCGATGGGCGTGGGAAGTTGTAGCGACGATTGCTAGCGACTCCCACGCCCTTCGTACCTCGGAGCGTGCCACACATTGTTGCTTCTAACTTCAGGCATGCCACACAAAGGTACTTCTCACTTCAGGCATGCCACTCGTTCCTAAAGTTTACACTAAACGCGCCTGCGACGAAGCGACCCGATCTCTTCCATGACCTGATCGATACCTGCGGTTGTCGCCAACGGTGCTGGAGCAGCGACTGCTGTTGCGTTTGCAAGTGAAGCAGCCGTTTTCGCAGCGGGAGCTGGCTGCGTCCCTGATACTGGCAAGTCCAAACCGCGAACGAATTGGTCCCCCCGAGTGATCGAGGCCGGGAGTTGTGCCCCTTGAAAAACCGCTGCTCCGCTCGCGTTCTTCACCACACGCACTCTGTAGTCATCCGTTCGAACTCCAGATTGCACATCAAAGATATAGCGACCGGTTCGGTCCGTTACCTTGGTTGCAATGGTTACACCAGCGGAGTTGATGAGCGCGACTGTCCAGCCAGCCAAGCCGTCTTCTGCAGGGCCACGGCGACGGTCGTTGTTTCTATCTGCATAGACAGTCCCCTCCAATGTCGCCTGGAAGACAAAGACGTTCGATTGCAAATTTGTCATGCCGGTGTTGCCTTTCAGAATGTCGGACAATTGAGTGCTATCGATATCTCTAAGCAGTTGGCCTCGAAACTGATTCTGGTACCAAAATCGGTCGCCGTTGCGAATGCGTTGGAATTGGTCAACAAGTACTCTTGCAACCGTTGGTCCAACACTCGCTCCAGGCAGATGGTCTTCGGCGAGAGCTCCAACCCATAAGTCGATTTTGTCTACCGAACCGTAGAGTTGTTGAAGTTTGGTTTGCAACTCACGGTTGCGAGTGATTTCCGCAAAACTGCGAACCTTGGGCAAGCCGACCGCTGCACGCACGTCGTTGTAGTCCGCGATACCGTGATCGCGACCACGCTGAATGTTGAGACTGGCCAAATCAAAGCCCCCTTGGCCGGGCGCTCCGAACAAGAAGTTCCGAACGCTCCCGACCACCTTCGAATCCAACTCAGAGGCTGGATCCGAGGAAAGGTATTTAAAAATGGAATCGATCGTTTTGCCCTCCAAAGCCGCTGGATTAAAGAAGGCATCGCTTAACTCAATTTCTTCCGCAATGGCCTTTCCATTGTTGTCGAAGAACTCGACATCGTTGCCCAAAAGGCTATGACCGAATCGAAACGCTCCCGTCGAGAACTCGTTGCTCAAACCTGGATCCACTTGAGCGTTGTAGCCACGGTATGCAGCCACGCCGCTTGGGCCAAGAATCGTGGGAAGCCATTCGTTGTAGGTGATCGCTTGGATTTCGCCAATCACGAGCGCACGAGCGCGCGTGTAAAGTTCCGCATCCGTCAGACGAGGATTTTCCACCGCCAGGCGAGTTGCCCAACGATTGTGCTCTCGCACAAACAAAGACTGCAAACTGGTCAATTCGATGTTTTCGTTGGCGCGAACATCGCCGGCCGCGAGCATCTTATTATCAGGCAGTCGATGTGCATCATTGGCCATGGTCAACGTTCCGTTTGGGAAGTTGACTGTGTTGTTGACAGGCAACAATCCGTCCGCCCCAATCTTGAGCTTGCCTCCCGACATCGTGCGAAGCGCAGCCGCAGTCTTGGTGTCCGACCCGTAGATCATGGAACCATCCAGCCACGAGGTAATCGTGTTGACTTGTTCCCGCGGGTTCGAAAGGCTGGTGCCGGTCGTCGCATCAAAGATGGAACGGCTGGTAGAAATGGTCTTAGTGCCGGTGGAAGCGGGATCGAAGTAGGGGTCGCCTGTTGGTACTGGAATACTCATTTTTTCGGTACCACCGGTCGGAGTCAATCCGATGTCATGATCGATAAACTGTCCCCACACATAAGAAAATGCGGCCATATTTCGATCGCTTATGATGTCCTGGTCCCCTTGGTCAGCTATCGCGTTGCTAATCGCTCTAGCGCTTGGCCGATCGGTCCCGTTTGGAGTCGAAATGCCATCCCCATATTCGGCTTTGGCGAGTCGCAGCAGTTTCTCTTGCGTGCTTCCCCATTCGACCTGCGCGACATTGTTTCCAGTACCGTCAACAGAATAGGTGACGAAGTTACCAGAACGCAAAAGGCCTGCCATATCGACGGCCAGCAATTCGCGTGGCAGCAATTTCTCCAGTCGCATGACACGACTACGTACTTTCTTCGATAGTTTCTTCATGATTTGTCCCTGTACATAACAAGATGAGGATGTGAACCGATGAGGTTGCTGACCTAATGGTTCGGTGGTCTCCACCGAAATTGGGTCCAGCAATGACTTCGTGTGTGTGGGACAAGAAAAGGTCTGTCAACCTTGACGATCGATAGACGCAAGCCAATTCGAACGGAGAGGGCTAATCTCACGTTGATTTGCCATAGGAAACGTTTTCGTCAGCAAGCGATACTAAACTTGGTGCCTCCTATCCAGTACCGCTTGTCCCTGCGTTTCCGCCTCAAATTATCGAAAATTCGTGGGGCAGCAACCATTTTGGTTGAGCAGATGTATTCTAAGAGTGCGATCCTTAAGGAGGCGTTAAGGAATATCGCAAAGAAAGATTTTTATTCGAGCGGCGAATCATAACCCGATACGTAAATGAGGGAACTGCGAAATCATCCCTCGCTTACACTTCGGGTTGGTATACTCCACTTTGCCGCTCGCTTTATTCCGCCCCATCTACTAAATCAGGAACGCTTGGCGGAGCTAGCGGTTCTTTCTTGGGTAACTCTGGCAATGCCTTGGGCTCCTGGTTGCCCATATCGATCAAATCGAATTCTGCGTGATCCACATCTCGCCTCAAAATCAAATACGTGCCAGCGGCCGCAGTCCAAAAAAAACTGAAGCCATAAGCGGTCAACAGCAGTGGAACGATTCCGCGAAGCAATGGTCCCCACATCGACTCCATGTCCTTCAATGCCGAATACGAGCCTATATCAAACCCAGCTTCGACCACACGAAAGCCGGTGGTTAGAACAATCGACAAGAGAATTCCGCCTACTCCACTCAAAAACTGTGCGGCGACGACGCACAAAGCCAATGTCAACGGACGTTGAAAAGTGTAAGCAGCCGATCTCGAAATCCCGTCGTAAGCGTCCGCCCCTTTCTCGGTAACAATCGAGCATACGGAAAGCGGAAATCCAAAAAGGGTGATAGCGGCGCACCAACCGATGCCAATGGAAAGCAAAACCATTGGGATCATCAGTAGCCCCGCCAACCAGGCCCCAATCATCGGAATGTTGGAAATCCAACCCAAGCACAACGGCCCTAAACCAATCACCAAAATGAGTCCGCTGGGCATGGTGACCGACCAAGCGATAGATTGCCACCGCTTCAGTACCAATTGAATACTCTCCGCCCATGGGGCCGTCATTTTGGTACCAAGTTCAACCACCGAACGTCGCGTTAAACACCCACCGACAAACGACCAAATCGCCACGATGCCAATCACCGAGGAGAGGCAGAAGGCTGTTCCGTTGAGTGTTGGACTGGCAAGCCACTGGTAGACAGGGAACAAAAAATGTTGCCAGATCGATAGCGGCGATTCCGTGCTTTGAGCGTCCAGAATTGGCAGCAAAGCTTGCGAGCCAGCGCTGGGGCTAATCCAGCTCTGCACGATTGCGTTCTCCGGGCCAAAGATTCTCAGCGATGCGGATAACCAAAGCTGGGTTAAAAGTAATCCTGCAGCGCACAACAACAAGTGCGTTGATCGCCAGGAAATTACAATGCTCTGGGAAGCGACACGCCACCACGGCGTGGAGCGATACCAATCGATCACGACCTTGGGAGTGGCTACGGAGTCGACAGGGGAGTCTTTCATTTACTTGGAAACGTCTTGGTCAGATGTGGATCAAAGTGTTTATTCGGCAGTTTCAATCGAAATTCCATTGTCGAGTCGTCGGAGGTGGCTCCGGCTCAGGGTCGTCTTCGGGTTCCGAACAACCGGTTGGAACTCCAATCTCTTCGCTCATCCATCGATACAAATCAGCCAATTTGCAACGATCCGAACAAAACGGCATATGGGCAGCCGTCACTTCAGCCGTAAACGCACGGCCACAAGTTGGACATTTCGCTGAGAAGTTTGGTTTCGACATTCCAAGAGAATAACGAATTTGGTTGGTATGTCACTGGTGACAGGAGCCGAATTTCCCACCAGAAATGCTATTTCCAAAGAAGAACCTCCTTTTAGGCGAGCGGCAGATTGGAATATGCCAACCCGAAGCGTGAGCGAGGGACAATTTCGCAGATCCCTCACTTACGTATCGGGTTATGATTGGTAGTTTTCGCATCGCTGCTCGCCTTAACGCAACGCAGTGGTGGCATTTCGAACGATTTGGGCAAATTCCTCGGGGCACTCCAGTGGCGTCAAATGGGCGGAATTCGGGACAATGTTCAGCTCAGAATTGGGAATCCCGGCCGACATTTCCGCCATAACTCCGGGCGGAGCAATCGTATCCTCTGCGCCGGCAACGCAAACCACCGGCATCTGCCACGCACGCAACTTAACACGGAAATCTTCCCGGTCCGCCATCGCAAGCTGGGCCCATGCAATGGTCGAGGCCCGTGTTTCAAGCATCATCGTGCGAACCAGTTCCACGACCTTGGGTTGATTCGAGCAAGTCTGGACGCTGAGCAATTTATCGGACATGGGCAACACCGCTTTCGCCACCCCATGCGACAGGGCGAGACTTGCACTGGCCCGACGGTTCGATGCCCCCGAGGCGTCATCGGCATTGGCTCGAGTGTTGGTTAGGATGAGACTTGCTACTCTTGTGGCATGCAGTTCGGCTAGCTTCATAGCAACATAGCCCCCCATCGACAAACCGCATACAACCACCGATCGGCGAATCTGCAACCCATCCAAAAGCTCACAACAATCATCTGCGAGATCTGCTATCGAAAAAGACATCCTTTCCTCAACACTTCGACCGAACCCACGCAAATCGGGCGCAATGCAAAGGTGGTCCGTGGCTAGCAAGGGAACTAGCCTGTCCCAAAGTCTGGAATCCAAAGGATACCCGTGTAGAAGCAACAAAGGCACTCCGCTACCAGAAAGCCGAATAGGAATCGTGCGATTTGAAACGGAAACATTGATGCTGTCGACGAAGGGATATCCGTGCATGCTGAACCTTGTGGAAGGTGATGTAATGTCGCCTTTTGCTCCGCAAAAGTGCGTTAACGAGACGCACTTTCGCTGAGCGAAAGACGACAATGTAGTTTACTTCACACACTTCGAGCCGTCGCGCATCACTTCCTCAGTTCGAATATGAAATGTTTCCAAGCGATTGACACCAAAAGTGGTGGTGATCGCGACGTCCGCCGCATCCCTCCCTCGTGCAACCAGTACGCGGCCAATTCGAGGCGTGTTGTTGCGGGCGTCGGCCGGATACCACCTCCCACCCAAATACACTTCAAACCAAGCACTGAAATCCATCGGGTAGGGAGCTATGGGGACACCGATGTCCCCCAAGTAGCCTGTGCAATAACGGGCCGGGATATTCAAACATCTGCAAAGTGTGATCGCCAAATGCATATAATCTCGACATACCCCCGTCTTTTCCCTAAACGCTTCCAAGGCTGTCCGCGTAGCTCGGGCTTGCATATAGTCAAAGCGAATATGCGAATGCACGAAGTTGCAAATGGCTTGCACCAGATTCCAGCCTGCCGGTTGCTGCCCAAATAGCGACCAAGCAATCTCCCTCAGTTCGCCGTCGACTTCACAATATCGGCTGGCCAGTAGATAGAGTAAGACTTCGTTCGGCAAGTCCTGGGGCTTGTGTTGAATCGCTCCCCATCCCAAAACATCCGGCTTGCCGTCATCTTCCACAATCGCATCATTGGAAAACGTCGATCGCCCCGCTGGAACCATTACACGGCTGCATCGATTGCCATAGAGATCCAAATAGGGGACGATCGGAACCCTAGGCTCAACTCTAAGATTCTCCGGGGATATGACCTGAGCGTCTAGCGAAGGATGAAGCCGAAGCATTAGCACCATTGAAGTGGGCTCGGGAAAGGTGAACGCAATCTCAAAACCAACCCGAATGAACATTGCCAACCCTTGGAAGGAACATCAACCAATACGAACCATTGCCAAACAAGGCAACGGCTATCATAGAATCCTAGCTATAACAAAGCGATACTTTTACGTCCGGTTTCGCCAATCCATTCAGCAAAACCTCATAGGATTCCAGTAATGCCGCAAAACGAATCTTGGTATTTTGCCTACGGAAGCAATTTGTCCAAACAGCAAATGCTCCGCCGAACCGGTTCCATCCCCCCCTCGCGACCAGCGGTCCTTTCCAATTACCAGCTTGCATTCCGGAAGGTCCTCGTCGGTGAGGATGTCTACGCCACGATCATTCCTGCCCCGAGGAAGGTCGTTCAGGGTGTAGCATACCTCTGTAGCCCGCACGCAATGGCCCAGCTCGATGTGTTTGAGGGTGTCGCTGAAAACTGCTATCGCCGCGAGTTAGTCCAAGTTACTGCGCTATCGGGTGAAATCCTGAACGGCATTGTCTACGTAGGCGAAAAGTTCTCGTCCGAAACAGCGGTTCCTAGTGCCAATTACCTCAACGCAATCCTAACCGGCGCCCAGGAGCACCAACTGCCGACGGATTATATCCACCAAATCATGACCCTTGCCAACTGTGGTGATCAGCGAGAAGCGTCGAAATAATCAAGATTCTGGATTTTTCTATTGCTCTTCCTGTAAACATACGATAAACAATACACGACACAAACGTCGCGTTACTATTATCGCATTACAGGGTCCCTGTTCATGTTTCCGAATCAAATAAATGAGCTTCGAGCGTTGGAACTCCGCGCCGAATTCTCGATGGACGAAAAAAAACTTGTCAACCGCCGAGGAATGCTCAAGGCCGGTTTGGCGCTCTCCGCGAGCGGTTGGCTCGCCAGCAATGCTAGGGCCGGTGCCGAATCGGAGCTTTCGAAAGATGCCTCGCCGGCGGAAGTGCTAGCCTACCTTTACGCAGGAAATGAGCGATTTGCCATGGGCGAGCCGTTGGCCAACAATCGCAATATCGAACGCGTCCGCGCTGTGGCGAAAGAACAAAAGCCCTTTGCTGCTTTTCTAGGGTGCGCAGACTCGCGTGTGCCGATCGAAATCGTGTTTGATCAAGGCTTTGGCGATCTCTTCGTTACCCGAATCGCTGGCAACATCGCGTCCAGTGAGAACATCGGTAGTTTGGAGTTCGGTACTCTGGTGCTGGGAGCCAAAATTCTGTTTGTATTGGGGCATTCCAATTGCGGAGCTGTCGTGGCGACGATCAAAGCAGATGAAGTGCCCGGACAGATCAGCGGGCTCTTTCAGCACATTCGTCCGGCTGCAAAAGAAGCCAAGGGTGATCTGGCAAGAGCAGTGGAGATAAACGTGCGTAATCAAGCAACAACTCTGGCTGAATCCTCTCCCGTGATTGCCAGACTCGTTCGCGAGAAAAAACTAATCATTGCTGGCGGTGTTTACGATCTGACGACAGGCAAGGTCGCTCGCGTCGAACTTCCACAACTTGAAAGCGGACGGAAATAATGACGCTCTTCCAAATGTTTCAGTCCAACATTTGCTCCCCGATGGTGTTGGCATTTGCCTTCGGGATCGTTTGTCGCTTGATCAAGAGCGAAATGGCGATTCCACGGGACCTTTATACATCGCTCTCCATCTATCTTTTGTTTGCTCTGGGGCTCAAAGGTGGCGTGGAGCTTTCCCATAGCCAATGGCAACAACTCCTATTGCCCGCTGTGGTGACGATCGCCCTAGGTGTGATTACGCCCATCAGTTCTTTCCTGTCGCTACGTTACTTGGGACGATTTTCCATCGCCGATGCGGCAGGCATCGCCGCTCACTATGGCTCTGTTTCTGCAGTCACCTTTATTGCTGCGGAGAAGTTCGTGCTTGCCAATTTGGGGGAGGGATCCGTCGCCCCATTCATGCCGACGCTTCTCACTCTCTTAGAAATTCCTGGAATTCAAATCGCATTGGCCATCGGCGTCCTAGGACTGGCCAAGTTCAAGCGGGATAAAGAGAGCGATTCTGGAACTCGAGCGCTTGATGCCGTTGGCCCTTCGCTCGGGGCCGTTTGGCATGAATTGCTGACCGCGCGATCCATGGTCTTGCTTGTCGGTGGCATGGTCATCGGCTTCATTATTGGCTACGAAGGCTACGCTTCCGTAAAGCCGTTTTTCGACAAAGGAGAATGGATGTTCAAAGGGGCACTGACGTTGTTCCTGCTTGAAATGGGGCTGGTGGCTGGTTCGCGGTTGGCCGATCTCAAACACGCAGGCGCGTTTTTGATCGCTTTCGGAATTGCCGCCCCGATCGCTCATGGTGCATTGGGTGTCTATCTGGGATCCTTAGCAGGACTGGACGCAGGGAGTTGCACTGTCTTGGGAACCATGGCAGCCAGCGCCAGCTACATCGCCGCACCACCGGCGGTGCGAATGACCCTGCCCGAAGCCAACCCGACCTTTTACTTGACAGCCGCGCTTGCGATCACATTCCCGTTCAATCTACTTGTCGGAATTCCCCTGTACTTTCGAATGGCTTTAGCCATGGCTGGACACTGACTCTCCATGAATACTCATACGCTGACTTTGTTGACGATTGTGGCTGAGGCGTTACTTAAGGATCGGTTGATCCATGAGCTGCGCCAAGCCGGAGCCAAAGGTTTCACCATCACGGAGGTTTCCGGCGAAGGCTCTCGCCAGCGTCGTGTGAGTGAGATTCTCGGCGACAATATCAAGATCGAAGTCATTACCAAGCGGGAAACCGCAGACAAGATCTTGACAGTTCTTCAAAAGGATTTTTTCCCTCGCTATGCGGTTGTTGCGTTCATGAGCGAAGTCCAGGTCGTGCGCGAAGACAAATATACCTGATACGCGATAGGCGCTTAGCAATGGCGCTTAGTGTTTGCTACCAATCAACGCGATAAGATCGCCGATGGAGCGATGCGATTCCACTGGGTGACGCAACGCACGCTTGCTCAGGATATGATATTGGTTCTTTCGCCCGACTTTCTCGCGCTCGATAAAACCATCATGCTCGAGGTCCGCGATGATTCGCTGAACCGCTCGCTCCGTGATGCCGATTCGCAAAGCGACTTCCCGCAAGACCAGTGAAGAGTCTTGTGACAACAGGATCATGACGTGTGCATGATTGGTCAGAAACGTCCAGCGGACTTTTTCCGTTTGCCGTTCCGGTTCGCCCGGAGGGGTTGTTTTCTTGGTCCGGCCCGGAGTCGTTCCCGATGTTGACCTTTTGGACTGGGACTTAGCCATCTCGAATTGCCACCGTCCAATGAGAAACCCGCTACCTAAGCCGATATTCAATCTTCTGCACGACTAGCGCAGTGACAACAGCTTTTTCAAACAACCCATCTATCCTAGCAACTCATATACGACATGGCAATCGCGACACTCGAGTGCTATACTACGCCCTCGGAGCGGATAGCGAACAATGGCGGATGCTCGGTGTTGTGTTAGCGTGGATCAATGCCATAGATTCCATCCTTTTCCTCGGACGGCAGTCGGGGCTGGGAGGCCTGGGGCCGGTCTGAGGCAAACCAGCGGTTGCCTTCGAATCGGAAACTCTCCGGTTCGGTGCCGCCGCCAATGTTGATCTCGATCTGTACTTGAGCCCTGCGGAAGACGATCTTGTTGTCCTTCGCCAAAACGCTGCGGCAAGGTGCGAAGCCTTCGGCCGTGGTTTCCTGGAGAATGCGAAAAATCCACTTCTCCGGATACAAAATAGTATTGCCAGTGAACTCCGCACCATCGACTCCTACAAATGCAGCCGCGCATGAGCTGCCCTCGATGATATTGTCACGCACCACAATATGTTTCGCTTCGTACTTGGCTGCTGAGGGACGAAACAGATTCAAGCTGGTTGAGCCGCCGACGTTGAGTGGACGTTCCCCGCCGTTGTTGAAGTGGCATTTCTCGATCGTGACATCGGAACTCCCACCCTTGGTCTGCACGCCTGCCGTAGCGCTGAAGCCGGGCTTGCCAATAAAGCGACAGCCAGTCACCAACGAATCATGACAACCCACCATATCAATCCCCTGCCCGCTCCAGCCGGAAATGGTGCAGTTTCGAATCGTCAACTTGTCGAGGCCAGAGCACTTGATACCGTCGTGATTGCCTTTCGGACCGATGTCACTGAGCTCAACACCTTCTACAGTGATGCCTGTGACGGGTTGATCGAAGCGTCCGCCATCATCCAAGTTCAGTCCGTTGCCGGATTGGCCACTGATTCGCAAATGGCGAAGTGTCAGATCTTTGCAGCTTGAGAACTGCCAAGCGTTGGCTCCTCCTTGGAAGTGAGGCGGATTTTTCGGATCCAGTGCCTCAACGGTTAACCTTTCGACTCCGACGACATGATGCCCACCGGGATAATTGCCAGGTGCGATTTTCAGAGTCGTGCCCGGTTTCAACTCGCGAAGACTTTGACGCAGTGAATTCGAATCGCGCACGATGAGGTCAACTGCATGTGCCATGCTAGTCAGGAATAGGCTAGTCTGGAATAGGCTAGTCTGGAATAGAAGGAATAGAAAAAAAGGAGACTTCATGATCCTAGCCCGAAAAGTTGGCGTGCATTGCCAGAAAGAATTTTGGTTTCCTCGGCCGCTGGCAGATTCAAACTGTGCAGAGCGTTATAGATCACCTGCGGCTCCACCCAGGGGTGATCACTGGAGAAGAGCAGGCGGTCCACACTGCTGAAATCCAATGCGAAACGCATGGCCTCGGGCAGTGGAGAGACGATGTCCATGTAGATGTCTCGCAGATACTCACTTGGCTTGCGCTGCAGCGTCTGTGTGCTACGCTTCAGTACGGTGACCTGGTGATCCATACGCCCGCAGATGTAGGGTAGTGTGCCACCGAGATGCGGACACACCAACTTTAGCTTCGGATGCTTGTCGAGCAAACCTGAGGCAATGATCCGCGCCATGGCGATGGTATTCTCGAACATGTTGCCTAGCGTGCTGGTCAATTCATAGCCCTTGGTCTGCTCGGTCGTCATTGGCATGGCGGGATGCAACAAAATGGGCACCGACAATTCCTCGGCGCGGGCATAGAGCCAACGAAACGGGGGCTCATCACACCACACGTTATTCAGATTCGTATAGAGCAGGATACCTTTGAACCCAAGCTGATTGATGCAACGGTCAAGTTCCTTGGCCGCCGCCTTTTCGTTTTGCATGGGCAGCACGCACAAGCCACGAAATCGCGTGGGGTGTTTCGCGATTACGGCGGCAAGGGAATCGTGAATCAAGCGAGCTGCTGCCGGGCCATCCTCTCCAAACCATTCCGGCCCCGGGTCATTCGTACTCAGCATGGTGATCTCGATGCCTGCGGCATCCATTGCCGCCAGCTTGGCGCTGACATCCAAATAGAAGGGTGGAACCTTTCGCAGCCAGTTGCCCATCTTGAGATAGGTCGTACCATCTCGGTCATAGACCACGGGATCATCGCTGCGTTTACGCATCAACTCTAGCACGTCAGGGAAGAAGAGATGACTTTGGCAATCAACGATTCCGTTGGGAAAGGCGGCTGGTTTAGCCGCGACTGGAGCGGTAACGGCCAGGGCCGAACTGGCAGCAATGGTACTACCAAGAAAATCGCGACGACTAAAGGTGGATGATGGTGTGATCATGAAACAGCATTTTCATTTCTAGTGTGCGACGCGAAGTGTACAAATCACTGCGACGTGTATAAAGGATGTTCAAGACACTTTGGGAGTGCCCCAGTGGCTGGTGCGGTAAGTGCGGTGAAGCAGTTGGTTCGCGTCGTCGTCGCCGATGATTTGCTCGCCGACGGGATCGAAACGGAAACTGCGACCCACGCGGCAGGCGACGTTCGCCAGGTGCGGTAACGAGGACGAAAGATGACCCGTCAATGCGTTGGCGTTGCCCGGTTTGCCCGTGCGAATTGCTTCGACGAAATTCTGCTGATGTTGACGGATGTGCACGGATTTGTCGTCGGGGAGCTTCACGTCCACTTTCTCGCCGCGTCCCTTGAAGACTTCGAGCTTGCCGCGTTTGGTCAGCAGCATGCGGCCCTCGGTGCCGAGGAACTCGTTACCGTTATCGATGTTGTGCGGATAATACTTGCTCCACAGCCGCATCTCGAACGTGAGTTGCCGCTGCTGTCCGACGTGTCCATCGCCGGGGTATTCAAACACGGCGGTCATGGTGTCGGGGAATTGCTGGTCGTCGTCGTGTACGTATTTCCCTCCGACAGCCGCTACACGGGACGGATGTGTTTCAACGCCCAATCCCCAGCGGGCAATGTCAATCTCATGGACACCGTCATTCCCGGCGTCACCCGTGCCGAAGGGGTACCACCAGTGCCAATTGTAATGATGGCGGTTGCTTTGGAAGGGCATCGTTGGCGCGGGGCCAAGCCATGTGTCGTAATCAAAGCCGGCGGGCGGAGTCGACGGCTCCGATTTGCCGATTGCCGCACGGTATTGAACATCCCAAGCTCTCGCGACGAGCACCTTGCCGATCACTCCGTCGCGCAGCAATTGCATCGCCGTCTGAATGAACGGACTGGACCGGCTTTGTGTGCCGTGCTGCACAATCTTTCCAGATTTTTCTGCTGCTTCCACGAGCCAGCGTCCCTCTCGCACATTGTGCGAACAAGGCTTTTCGACATAGACGTGCTTCCCCGCAGCCAGAGCCAATAGTGCCGCAGGTGTGTGCCAGTGATCCGGCGTGGCGATGGAGACTGCATCGACTGCTTTGTCGTCGAGAATGCGTCGCAGGTCGCTGACTGCTTTGGCCTGCGGCACGATCTTGTTTGCTTCTGCGAGCCGCGATTCATCGACATCGCAAACGTATGCAACTTCGACGTTGGGCAAGTCTTTGTAAGAGTTGACGTGATTCTTCCCCTGTCCACCCGTGCCGATCACTCCCAACACGACTTTGTCATTGGCGGCTGCGGAAACCGTTTGCGAGGCCATCAACGCGGCTGCTCCTGTTGTGGATGATTGCAGAAACTGACGACGTGGCATGTCGAACATGGGCGATCTCCTCGGAGGGAAGGATAACGGGGGAATGGGACTGTCATCTTAATTGAACTTCACGAAGCGCATCAGCGGTGGCGAGTATTTGTTGCTTCCGGGAAAATGGCAACGCTGTGAAGCATTTTCGTCCGATCGGAGCTTGCCTCCGACGGACGCCGTTTTGGCGTACTAAAAGTGCAGCTCAGACCTTAAAGTACCGCACTCCGCCAAAACAAGGTTGAGGGGGAGGCAAGCTCCCACTCAACCTAAGCGAATTGCTGGTGAGAATTCTTCACAGCGTTGCGGCAAATGGGGCGCAAATGGGTTTAGTGGTGGGGGCCGCTTCATCGCGCAGGTTTCGGCGATTGGCCGAGGAAATCGCGGTAGGCTGCGGCCAGGTCCAAGTCTTTTTCCGGCTCGGCGGAGTGCAGCAGGAGGCCAAACCGCAAACGCAGCTGCTCGCCTTTTTTGACTTCCACACGACTGACCTCGCCTTGCTTCATGGAGTTCCGACCGAAGGAATTCGCCACCATCAGGCCGTAGTCTCGGTTGTGGAACCAGCTTGGCCGGAAATTCGCCGGGTCGGGCATGAGGGTTACGCCTACTCGCCGGTCGCCGATGACGCCCGCGTAGTCGCACCAGTCAAATGCCTTGCCCCAGGTGGCCTTGGCGGTCTTCCCGCCAGTGCTGGTGGTGATTAGGCCGCCGGTCTTTTCTGTGATTGGCGTGGCCACGCGCACGCCAAAGCCCATTTCCTCCTGGTCGCCGAAGGCAATGTCCTGTTCGGTCGCTACAAAGGTGGCGTCCCAAATCAATTGATAGCTCGCGGGACGCGCGGAGAGCGTGATGTTCGAGAGCAGCGTGCAAAGGGCCTGGCCGTTCGTCGTCTGCATTCGGCTCTCGGTGGCAAAGGTGAGTCTTTCGTCGCGAACCGTGGGCGGCTCGGTGAACCGTTGGTGTTTGATGGCGGCTAGGTTCCGCCATGAGTCCTGGCCGCTGATATCGGCAAAGGCCAACCACACGCCCGGATGCAACGCGTCATGGTCTGTCGGGTCCTTGCCAGGCACCGGCGGATGGCTGCGGGTGACCTGAATCCCACCTGGCGCGCACAAGTTCGAAAAGTAGGGACGCGGAATCGTCTCGTCGCGATAGACATAATCGGCGACCCGTTGGCCGCCATAGGAAATGGCAAGCGCGCCGTCCCGTGACTCGAATGCAAAGTCGTTCTTGGGGGATGAGGGCTCCGCAGCGTGGCTGGCCGTTGCTTGAATCAGTGTCATGGCAATGAGGAGGGAAAGCAAGTGCTGCATGGTTGTGGCTGTTTTCATTTTGGTTAGCGGGTTTGACTGTGGCGACTCATTTCGCTATGTCACCGGACAAATGGTGATCGCAAATTTCGTATCATGGTGTAATCTCGAAAAAAAATCCAATTGGAGGCCAACTTGTCTCAAGGGATGCACTGCAATTTATTGAGGTCATCAAAACAAGTAGCCATAGTCACCGCTATTTCTTCCACCTTGCCCGAGCAACTGGAACGCCCAATACAATCAATTGCAGAGCAGAATAGACGGCGAGGACTCCAATGCCATACGGGACTGCCGCATTGAACCCAACATCGCGAAATCCAAATGGTCCAAGCACTTCGTTTGGTGCATCGGGCAAGTATCGAATGGTGACTTCATCGTTCAATTTGGGCGTCATGTAGAACTGCGTGTGTCCCAGGGTATGTCGGCGCTCGGTTCCGTTGAGGTCGTTGAAGCTCAATGTGATGTTGTCGGGGAAGACGGTGGGCGGCGGTGGATCCACTGCAACCACAACCCCCGGTACGTCAGGTGCCGCGTCCCATCTTTGTTGCACTTGAATGCCCCACCAAATCACAACGCCCATAGATGCGAACATCGCAAGATGCAATATTGGTACCACGAGCGAACTGAGACTGCGTTTGGTCGGAGCAGTTGCGACGGCGGGTAGTTCGCGCACTTCCGATAGTCGTTGCTGCTCCTTGGTCCACGGTCCTGTTCCGGTACTGGGGCAACTCGCGGGGTCGCATAGATGGACCTTGGCAATAAGTCCGTCGCATAGGGTCAGACCGACCCCCAACGATGTGATCCAGAGCGTACCGGTCGACAATAGCTCGCGACTGAATTCGGTCGTGTTGGGATTCGGAAGTGGAACGGAAGTTAACTCGTTCGTTGCATCACTACTCCAAAGTGTTTCCTTTCGCGGAATTTTAAACAAGCCAATGATCTCATGTGCCCTCTTGCCAATCACCGAGAGCGAACCAAACCGAACCCGGTCGTCTTCGACTTCGATCCTATCGAGAGTGCGTGGGTAGGATTGCGAGAACAAAAAATGCGTGTGGATTTCTGGTACCGACAGTTTGCAAGACCTATCCGAAGTGGGATTATCGGTGCGTATGCGATGGTCTCGCAGGATTTGAAGCAATGAGTCATATTCGGTCCCAAGAACGAGCGGCCCCATTCGTACTCCCAATTCGACCGACCAGAATTCATTGTTTTTCATTTGGAGGAGGCTTTTTTATGAATCATCGTGCGTGGTTGTGGCCGGGCTAGTCGGAGGCGCCATCAGATTTGGACTAAGTGCCATCATCGCGTGCACGTTCGCCGGCGGCCTTTTCATTATAGTGATTGCGGCTCGCAACATTTCGGAAGAATTGCAGCGTTATCTTTTTAAGGTTTTCGTTCAGGTTTTGAGGCAGTATTCGCTAGAATGCCACTTTTCGTTCTAGCGAGGCTTTTCGGATGATGGCAAACAAACTTCCAATCACTTGCGATGTTGTCGTCGTGGGTTCTGGGCCAACCGGGGCGTTGATGGCTGAGCGTCTAAGCCGAGCCGGATTGAAGGTGGTCCTACTCGACGCGGGACGGAAGTATTCAGGGGTGACTGCGTTGGAAAACACGGAAGCCAACGCTGGCAAGATCATGTGGAGCGAACCTCGCAACTACGTCGGTGGCGACTTTATTGTACCCAAAACCGGAACGGGAATCGGTGGGGGAAGTTTGACATGGCTCGGCGTTATGCCCCGATTTCGTCAAGATGATTTCCGAACACACTCGACGGAAGGCGTCGGAACAGATTGGCCGATCGGCTACGACGATCTTCGAAGTCACTACGCTCGCGTAGAGAACGAGTTCGGTGTTTCCGGTGAGTGTGGACCTTTTGCACAGGAACACTACGCGTTACCCATGCCTCCACACCGCATGAATTGGCATGCTCAAGTCTTAGCACGCGGGGCGAAACAGCTCGGTGCGAGTCCATTCGCACCGCCGATCGCTATCAACTCACGCGAAAGGAATGGTCGACCAGCCTGCATCTATTGCGGGTGGTGTGCCTCGGGTTGCCCTACCGAGGCGAAAGCAACCTCAGCCAATACGTACCTACCTCAAGCAGTCAACCTCGGCTTGCGAGTGATCAGCGAAGCATTTGTTTATCGTATCGAACGTGATCCGGTGAGCAACCGCGTCACAGGAGTCGTTTATTTCGATTCCCAGAACTGCGAACACCGCCTGGAAGCGAAACTGGTTATTCTCGCCGCACATGCCATCGAAACGCCTCGACTGCTGCTGTTATCGGCGGATCATTCCTTTCCCAACGGCCTTGCCAATTCGAGTGGTCTTGTGGGCAAAAACTTCATGAGCCATCCCACTTGGCAAGTCTTTGGCGTCTTCGACGAACCGATTCACGCGCATCGCGGCATGCAAATGGGTCACGTTATGGTCCAAGACTATTATACACCGAGAGTAGAGAATACTTTTTCTCGTGGATACATTTTGCTGTCGTACATGATGACACCAGCCACCTATGGCAATCTCGGCGGAACCACATTCGGTCAAGAGTTAAAAAATGATCTGTATGATTATCCATACACGGCCGCTTGGTGGGCTCATGCCGAAGGATTACCGAACGAATCCAATGCGATCACACTCGATTCATCCCTGTTGGATTCGCGAGGATTGCCGACGGCAAGGGTTACGTACAAATGGGGTGAGAACGATCAAAAACTTGCTGGAGCGGCTCGCGACAAAGCCGCCGCGATGATGTCGGCTTCTGGAGCGAAGAAAGTGCGTATTGGTCTACAATACGGAGCGCATGCGATGGGTTCTTGCCGCATGGGCAATGACCCGAAAACATCCGTAACGAATTCCTTTGGACAAACGCACGATATCAAGAACCTGTTCATTTGCGACACGAGCCTCTTTGTGACCGGCTCGGGGTTGAATCCAACGCTCACGGCCATGGCGATTGCCGATCGTTCGGCTCAGTACATCCTTCGTGAAGTGAAAGCAGAGCAAAGATGACTATGCGGGAAACCTGTGTTTCAATTTCCGATATTGCAACGTTGGCTGCCTTAGCCAAAACCATCATCCCGAGCGACGATCGAGATGCTGGGGCGGCGTCAGCTCATGTCGGGCCGGGGTTAGCAGAGAAGATGCGTCGAGGTCTCTTTGGTGAGTTGTATGCCGAGGGGCTGATGGCTGCCAATGCGTTAGCTTTGGCTGACTTCGGTCATGTCGTTTCGAAATTGGATTTGGTTCAATTGTCGACGGTTGTGGAACGGCTTCGATTGAGCCATGAAGCCTTCTTTCGTCAACTGCGAGCCGACGTTTGTGGAATCTACATGAGTGATGCGGGAGTCTGGCAGCGTATCGGATTCCCAGGAGCCTCTACCGAGAGCGGTGGTTATCCCGATTTTGATCAACCTCCTTCGTTGAGCTCGCAGTCTATGCAAACACCATTGCTATCGAATGCGGTACAGCGATTTCTCGCCAATCCGATTCCAATGCTTATCGACGGACAGTGGCGCCCGTCAGCGGACGGTCAATGGATGGAGGCTGGCGATCCGGCCACGGGTAAGACGCTTGGACATTTCGCCGCTGGCACTGCGGATGATGCTCGTGAAGCGGTTCAAGCTGCTCGTCGTGCATTCCGTGGACCTTGGAAACGAATCGCTCCTTACGATCGCGGAAGGATGCTTTTCAAAGTTGCGGCTCTCATTGAGAAACACGCCGATGAATTGGCAGAGCTGATTACTCTCGACAATGGCAAGCCCCTATGGGAGGCCAAGAAAGAAGTCGGTACAGCAGTAAGCTGGACGGAGTACTATGCCGGCTGGACGACAAAGCTAAGCGGCGAGACGATTCCGGTTTCGATCCCTGGTCAGTTTCTCAACTTCACGACGCGTGAGCCGCTCGGTGTCGTGGCGGGAATTACTCCGCCCAATTATCCGTTGACCATGCCGCTTTACAAGGCCATCCCAGCCTTGGCAACCGGCAACACGATCGTCATCAAACCATCCGAAGACGCATCGCTTGTCGCATTGCGATTGGGCCAGCTCTTCCAAGAAGCTGGTTTACCCGATGGGGTCGTCAACATCGTTACGGGGCTTGGTGAAGTTGTCGGTGCTTCACTGGCACACGATGCATTTGTGGACAAGATCACTTTTACGGGTTCGACGGAGGTTGGTCGAGAATTGGTTCGCGCGTCGGCGGGAAATCTCAAGAAGGTTTCGCTCGAGCTTGGTGGAAAATCTCCCAACATTGTTTTTGCGGATGCCGATCTGGAAGCCGCGCTCAAAGGGGTCTTCATGGGGATATTCTTTTGCCAAGGCGAGATATGTTCAGCCGGTTCGCGATTATTTGTGGAAGAATCGATCTACGACGAGTTCACGGCCGAATTGGCGGCGATGGCTCGCGGCGTGAAGTTAGGACATGGACTCGACCCTGAAACGAAGATGGGACCGCTCGTCTCCCGCAGTCAGCAGCAGCGGGTTCTCGACTACGTCCGAATTGGATCAGAAGAGAACGCAGTCGCTTTGTCCGGCGGTCGCGCTCCATCGGATGAGCTCTCGCAGGGTTGCTTTGTCGAACCCACGGTATTTGCTGGCGTGACCAATCAAATGCGAATAGCGCGAGAGGAAATTTTTGGGCCTGTGGTTTGTGCCATCCCTTTTCGCGACCTTCCAGACGCGATTGCGAAAGGTAACGATTCACCCTTTGGGTTGGCGGCTGGCGTGTGGACTCGCGATATTCGAAAAGCGCATCAAGCGGCATCGGCTCTTGAAGCAGGAACCGTTTGGGTGAATTGTTACAATGCCTTTGACAACGCTTCGCCTTGGGGCGGTTTTAAGCAAAGCGGTTGGGGCCGTGAAAAAGGGCCGTATGGACTCGACCTCTTTACGCAAATTAAGTCCGTCATCATCAATTACAGCTAGTGAACTCCGCACCATCGACTCCTACAAATGCCACCGCGCATGAGCTGCCCTCGATGATATTGTCACGCATCACAATACCTTTCACTTCGTCCTTGGCTCCTGAAGGAAGAAACAGATTCAAACCGGTTGCTCGGCGTGCACAAACTGGTGCAGTTTTGATATGCTGTATTTGCACGATTTGCTGCACATATTTGAGAGGGCAGCGTGTTAGGGAGCGCCGTCCGCACACTGGTTGTAGTGGCCTTGCTTGCAGCTTTGGCGTTACGGTTGGTTTTGGTGGCGGTCTTTGTTGCCATGTTCGTGTTCCCTTGTTTCGCGTTGGCGACAATCACCGACGTTGGTCACACAGTTACCTCTGAATGGAAACCGCATCCAGCCGATTCATGGCAGATTTCGAGAAGATTTTTGGGCCAGAATTTGCGTTCGTATTTCTGGGCTAACCTGCCTGCCGGTCTTGACTAAGCAACTGATCGACAAAGGTCACGACGAACTGCTTGAACGAGTCGTTCTGAACGAACGGCTTATAGAACTCGGTGTCGTCGCGAAGCATTGGGCCCATGGCTTTTTTCACAGCAGCAGTCAATTCAAGCCTAGCCTTCCCTGGCGTATTTTCAATTGCATTCTTGTATGCCGGGTCGCTATTAACAGCCGGAAATACGTCTTCCTTGATTCGATTGAAAATGCGATCTGAATCGGCGAAGAGGGTTCCGAATTGCTCGTTGAATGTCTTTAGTATCTCGCTAAGCCTTACAAGTTCCGGTTCACCTTTATGCCCGCCGCCTCCAGGTGGCGTCGGATCGATTTCCGCATCGCTATCTTGCAACAACAAGTTCATTCGCTCTTGCTTCTCAGCGCGATAACTATCCATATCGATTGCATCCAAGATTCCCTTGGCAAGGTCTTCTTCGACCGGAGCTGGAAGCTTACGGATCAACATCGACAAGAAGATTGATTGCTTCTCCCACGAAGCGTCTTTGTATTGCAGGATTGCGGAAAGGAAATCGTACGTGCGAACAAACGCCTTTGCGTTGCCTTTGAAAGCTACTTGAGCGTCTTCATCCAAACTTGTCTCGTAGACTTGCTTGCACGGATCTAGCAACGGATCGAGTGTGTCACGCCGTTCGCCAGCAAGAAAGCGATCGACCAACGAGTCAATTTGATCTTGCGAATAGACATGGGCGTCGCCGAGATGTCTTTTGAGGTCATGCAATTTATTCTGATCGGTTTCTTCGCTTAGAAGTGTTGTTCGATAGTAGTTCGAGAAGGCTTCAATGATCGATTCAGCATTGTTTCGGAAATCCAAAACGAAGGCCGAATTCTTGTCGGGGTGTGAGCGATTCAGGCGTGAAAGTGTTTGCACCGCCTGAACCCCGGCCAAAACCTTGTCCACGTACATCGTATGCAACAGCGACGATGAACTTTTCTTCGATCGCCTGCTTCATCGTGTATGAGTGGAATGGTCGATGTTTTGTCTTTCCCTCGCTGCCAGGAAAGGCGTCGCCGAACATCTCGAGCGTACGGTTCTTTGGCGTGGCAGTGAATGCGAAGTAGCTGGCTCGTCGACAAGTACGAGAGCAATTGCATACTCATCCGTCGTGTTGATAACTTTGAACTGAAATGGCTCGGAGTGATTGCGTGCTGACATGGCGATACTCTTGACGCGATTTTCTAAACCTCTGAAACTTCGACTCCAAGCGGCGCTTCAACAACGGTCGTCTGCAATTTGACTCCCAATGCCTCAAGAATCTTAATTGCACGCTCTACCGTAATTCCATGGTATTCATTGCGCTCGTCGCGAGAAACTTGAGACTCATGAACTTCAAGTTTTGCTGCAAGTTCACGTTGAGACATTCCTCGCGCGATCCGGAGAGAAACCAGCAAGACGCCAAGTCCTTTCAAGTTTTGTAGGTTCGGAAACTTCCCGCGTTTTAGGTTCTCGTAATGTTCGACCTCTTCGCGGAGTTGCTCGTGAAAGGATATTAACGGATCCATTGCTCGCTTCAATTCGGACTTCTTCAAGCCCGATGCAACAAGGTGCTCGCGATGCTGCTCCAAACGAGCACGCTCGGCTTCCAATCGCTCAGAAGCTTCTTTGTACTCTTGTTCGTTTCGAATCATGATTGCATATCCCTATTTAATTTGACGATTCCTTTGGGTTGTGAGTCGCGGCGACACTGTCGGAAAGCAGCAGGAAACTCCAGCTCGTTTCCGAACTTGTCACGAATTCCTGAACCAAGTCCCGAAAAATGCGGATACAGTTCAACGCGATACACATGCCACATCGGAAGTTGTTTTTTTGGATAACCTGGATACGGGCGACGCAACGTATGGTCCCAGGTCCAAACCTTTTGCGGGTCCAATCGATTTAACGCAGACGTCAACCGACCACTCAAGAATTCGCTTCGGTCGCAGACGAAATAGCCATCGATGTCGTTTGGGTGATCCTTGTCCTCCACGAACGAGCCATTTAGGTAAATTTCGTAGATGCTTAACGTCCAAAGTTGCTTGACCATCATTTCCAAATGATCCACCAGCCACAACCGCCAACTTGCATCCCAACACGGATACTTAAGGCGATCGCGCGGACCTTGAACCAAGATTGAATTCCGTAGCTCAGTTAGCGTCACCTCATAATCGCCGATTGGCAACAATCCGTTCCCGTCGAACTCTGGAATCTTGTCGGTCATGTCCATCCTAATACTTTAACTATGTGTAGAACTAGACGTAAATGTCAAGTTCTCGGTTCAGCCGATTTTGTTCAAAATTATCCGGAAAGCGTCCAGCTTTTTACGATTCTATCGCATTTGTGCGATCATTGCCTTCACATTAGAGGGGTCGGGCAGCACGAGGGCTGGCATTACTTCTCGATGGACTATGTCGAAGGCCACGACCTTTCGACAGTCCTGCGACTGAATCTATTACCTGCGAAAACCGCGGCGGCTTATGTGCAAAAGATGGCCGAGGCGATTCACTATGCGCACCAGCAAGGCATCCTGCATCGCGATTTGAAGCCATCCAATATTCTGATTGATCGACAAAGCCAAGTACATATCACGGACTTTGGTCTGGCCATGCGCGTCGAGGGTGATCTG
>JANMHA010000131.1:0-2033 GCA_031374925.1 Pirellula sp.
CGACGCCAAGCCGCAAGTGTATCGGCCAGCAGCGCCGCAGCAGCGGACTCAGAAACAGATGCTGGTGGATTTGATCGACAAAGTCTACGACGGGTCGGCTGCCGCATTGATGCTGCATGCGTTATCGAGCAAAAAAGCTACAGTGGAGGAGCTGCAAGCGATTCGTGATTTGCTGGACCAACTGGAGGATAAGCAATGAACGATGTATTCATTCTTGATATGAGTCAGCGAATTGGTTGGACATTGGTGCACTCGGTGTGGCAATTTGCACTGATTGCGATGCTGCTCGCAGTCGGGCTACAAGTGTTGCGAGGTCGCTCTTCGCATCTACGCTACGGTTTCATGTTAGTCGCATTGTGCGCGATGCCCATTGCCGCAACGGCGACGTTCTGCGTTGTAGATTCTGCAATCGTAGCAACCAAGAGTGAGCAACACGTAGGTGAGTCTCTCCGAGACTCGCAAATCGCTATTCAAGACTCACAGATTGTCGAACAGACTAGCCATGTCCGTCTCGGAGAGACGGACCTACGTGTTATTGACTCACCGGACGGCTCGCGCCGTTCCGCTAACAATGCGATGAGCCCACGAACCTGGGAGAAAATGCTAGGTGTCATTGCGGCAAGAACTCAGAGAATAGTTGAACAGTGGATGAATGCAATTCTTGCGGCTTGGTTGTTCGGTATGTTGGTGCTGTCGATCCGACCGCTGGTCAGTTGGCGAGCCACACGAGTCCTTCGATCCCAGGGACGCTCGCTGGTTCCCAATCGACGCTTAGCCGCCACGGAACTTGCTTTGCAGCGAGTTCTGTTCGAATCGAAAGACTATTCCGAAATCGCAAATCAGCATGCTAAGCTGCTTGGGAAGCTCCACCCCAATCAACCCTTGCCAGCCGAATGGCTTGAGAAGCTCGATGACTCTCGCCTTGGATAAAACGGGGCGTTGGATCTCGGGCGAGTCGAAAACAGGCAACGCAACGACTGAATGGTTTGGGTGTCGAACGGCGAAGGCTGCGGATACCCGGACGCCAGCAGATTTCTCCGGGCATTGGCTGATGTCTCCACATTCCCCCATTACAGCGATTGAGCCTCGTGGACTACGAAACTTGCGAGTGTTTTGCTGTCTAACAGCCCGTTTTTGTGTCAGAATTTGAGGGAAGTCGTGTTTAGCCCTTTAGACGCGAGTTTTCCCTACACTTGAGACCACTGTGACACAATTCCCCGAAACTCACGAAAGCCTGATCATTCAGGTCAAAGATCCGAGCAATCGTGATGCGTGGGGGAAGTTCGTCGATCTCTATAGACCGGTAATCCACCGGATCGCGCTCGCTCGTGGAATGCAGGACGCAGATGCCCAGGACTTAACGCAGCAAGTCCTCATGGCAGTGTCAGCATCGATCGGTCGCTGGGAAAAGTCGGGCGAAAAAACTCGGTTTCGTCATTGGCTCCGGCGAGTCGCCAGGAACGCAATCTTCAATGCGTTCTCACGACGTCCGCCGGATCAAGCTACTGGGACGTCGTCGTTTCAGGATTTACTCGTTGAACTTCCTGAACGAACTGGTTTTCAACACGACGTTGAGACCGATTCGTTGATTCAGCTGGAATATCGCCGCGAACTGTATCTGCGAGCGGCAGCATTTGTTCGCTCAGACGTCGATCCCGTGACATGGCGAGCTTTTGAAATGACGGTTATAGACGGCACGAGCAACGCAGATGCCGCACAGGAACTTGGGAAATCTATCGGAACTATCTATGCCGCCCGCAGTCGCGTGATGAAGCGCCTACGGGCTGCTGTCGCTGAAATCGAGGAAGCACAACAATGAACCAACAAACCTGCAATTCCGCCTGGCTCGATGCGTTCTTGAAAAATGACTTGAATGAAAGCGAGGAACAGGTACTTACTTTGCATTTGGACGAGTGCTCCGATTGCCGCGAAGAACTAGAAAGCCGCGCGGCGGAACAGTCTGCATGGCGGGAAGCATCCAACTTGCTGGGCGGAGCTAAAGTCGCTGATCTCTCTGCGATCAATGCGTTGAA
>JANMHA010000468.1:0-15637 GCA_031374925.1 Pirellula sp.
TGCCCGATTTGCCGCATCATCTGGCCAAGGCAAAGCGAGTTGTTTTGCTATGGCAAGGTGGTGGACCATCGCACGTCGATTTATTCGACGACAAACCCACGTTGCGAGACATGGCGGGAAAAGACATTCCAGATTCGATTCGGGGCTCGACGCGACTTTCCACCATGTCGAGCGGTTATGGAAAATGGCCTTGCGTACCTGCTATCAAGCCGTTTCAAGCCTATGGCCAGTCGGGCATTCCGCTTAGCCAAATGCTCCCCAAAATCGGTGGCATCGCCGATGAAATGACGTTGATCAAATCGATGCATACCGAAGCGGTCAATCACGCTCCGGGTGTAACCTATTTCTTAACCGGTTCCCAGGTTCCGGGACGACCAAGCATGGGTTCTTGGCTATCGTATGGGCTTGGTAGCGAAACAGAAAACCTGCCAACCTTTGTCGTCATGACCTCGAGCGACAAGACCAAGACGTGCGGCCAACTCTTCTTTGATTATTATTGGGGTAGCGGTTTCTTGCCCAGCCGTTTCCAAGGGGTCCGGTTTCGCAACACCGGAGACCTAGTTCCGTACTTAGCTAATCCAGCCGGAGTCAGTCCAGCGGCACGACGATCATTGCTCGACGATATCGCCGCAATGAACGCAGAACACTTAGCGGACTATGGCGATCCGGAAATCGACACGCGCATCGCTCAATACGAAATGGCCTTTCGTATGCAAACCAGCGTGCCTGAATTGATCGACTTTTCGAATGAGTCGGCGTCGACCATCGAGCGCTACGGTCCAGACGCATTGGCCAAGGGGACCTTTGCGAACAATTGTCTGATTGCTCGTCGATTGCTGGAACGCGGAACTCGCTTTGTGCAATTGATGCATGCTGGCTGGGACCAGCACAGCAATTTGTTTACGCAATTGGAACAGCAATGCCGCGATACCGACGCCCCAGCCGCTGCATTGGTTCAGGACTTAAAAGAGCGAGGGTTGTTGGAGGATACGCTGGTGATTTGGGGAGCGGAGTTTGGTAGGACCCCGTTTGGTCAAGGTGATCCGGCCAAACCGAATGGCCGAGACCATTTCGGCAAGGCGTTTAGTTGGTGGATGGCGGGTGGTGGCGTTAAGAAAGGGACCGTCTACGGCGCAACCGATGAGTACGGATGGAACATCACTGAGAATCCAGTCCACGTGCATGACATGCAAGCCACCATTCTGCATCTTTGTGGCATTGACCACACTCGCTTGACTTACCGTTTTCAAGGCCGGCAGTTCCGACTGTCCGACGTTCACGGCGAAGTGGTGAAAGGGATTCTTGGCTAGATTTGGAGTGCTATTTGGAGTGCTCCGATTGATCGGAGCTTTTAGAGCATCCTGCGTCGGAACCCGTCGCGACGAACGGTTGCCCTGTTATCGCTGTGCGATCTAAAAGCTGGAATGAATTCCAGCACTCCAAATTTGATTCATCCTGCGTCGGAACCCGCCGCCCGCCAATCACGCGAATAGCTAGAATGAGAACCGGAAGCGATTCGGGCGATGGGTGGTGGTTGCATTGGAATGGAATTACTTGCCTTTTGGCCGTTGCCAGGTCTCACCCTTCTTGTAGCGTTCGGCTCGATCTTTCACGGTCGCGTCCTTGCTAAGCTGGATGACACGATCCAATACTTTGTCAAATTCTTCCTTGTTTGGTTCGCGCACTTCGCGATGATGCGCCAGTTCAACGATGGTTTCACAGGTGAGTTCGGAAAACGTAGGTTGATCGAGATAAGGCAAAACGAATCGCAATGTTTCTATTGAATAAGCGGACCGGCACTTGTCGATTACCATCGCTTGTTCGTCCGTTGATTTCGCAAGGGACATGGCTTGTTTGAACCGAGCAAGACGTTCTAAGTCATTTCGTTTTTCACGGATACTGGCTAGTCGAACTAGAGCCTTGAATTCCAAGCTGCGTTCATTCTTGTCGGCAGTGTTCTCGATCAGCTTTGCAAGTTTATCGGTAATGCCATGGTCCGACCAATTGCAAAACGCTTGAAGCCCCGCTGCGTGTTGCTCTGGGTTCGAGTTGGCCATTGCGGCTTCGACCGCCTCAAGTGCCTTGGCGCCACCGATTCTTGCCACCGTCGAGAGCAAGTCGAGTTGTGATGCTTCATCCAGTTTCGCTCTTGCGTCCAAGACGGTTTCGGCGCGTTGATCAGGTTTTGATATGCGATTGCATAAGTTGACCAACGCTTTTTCCGCTGCGTCGCGTTCGGATCCTTTTTCGGATTTCAATACCCCTTGGATCATGTCAGGGACTTGTTTTGCGTCACCCAAAGCGGCAAGGGCCGTCATGGCGGCGCGACGCACCTTGGAATCTGGATCCATGGCAGCCGCGGAGATCTGAGCCATCGAGTCCATTGCTCGCCGAGTCACCAAGACTTCTATCAGTGAAACGCGAGTCCCCGAATTCGAATTCTTCATTTCTGCGGCAAGAGCCGAATTCACGGCTGAACCACGCAGATGTGTTAGGCTCTTCATGGAGGCAATTCTCAAATCGTTGGAGTCACCACGGAGCAATGGCAGCAACAATGGAAGATCCATTGCGTCCCCCAGCTCTCCTAGTGCTCCGATCGCTGCAACGCGTACAGATTCGTCGCTGCTCGACTTTAATAGCGATACGACATCGGGTTTGGCTGCAACATCTCCACGCGAAGCTAATGCACTGAGCAATCCGACTTGTGCGACCGGCATCAGCTTAGGTAATTGAGAAGCGAACAGCTTGGTCGCGTCGGCTCCTTTGGCTTCGGAACGGACTTGTTCCAAGGCGACGGACCGCATGTCTTTGTCCTTGTCCTGAAGTAGCTCGAGAACCATGCGAATGAGCTCGGAGTTTTTCTCTTGAGCACGAGCGACGCTCACCAACAGGCCAAACGACAGCACCAATCCAAAGCATCCACGTGATAGCCAATCCCATCGCTGCACAATTTTGATCCCCGAGTTCGTGTTCATTGATTGCGGATTTGCAGGCTAGAAGCCTGCAATACGGTTAGTTACGCGTGCAAGCTAGCACACCGCGAGTGGCAGCAATTCGCACTTGTTTGGGTTGTCCTTCGCCGAGAAGCGACTTGTACAACGAAATAGCGTCGGCCTTGTTGCCTGCGGCCAGTAACGCTTCCGCACAGGATAGACTTGCATCGGTTACGGCCAGTTTGGTTTCTGGTGAAGTGGGCTTGGCGTTACTAAGGGCTTTGGCCGATTCTGGAGTGCGAATCGACCCCAGCGCAAGTGCGGCGGAACGTGCGATTCCCGTGTCGGTATCCAATAAAAGTTTGGCGAGCAACGGGACACTCGCGGTATCCTTGCGTTGCCCCAACGAGCAGATCACGCCGACTTTCAGGAGTCCGGACACCTTAGGCAACGCAGCCCTTAACGCTCCGGCTGCTTCCGGGGCAGGATTTTGCTCTAAGGCAACGCGAGCCATGTGCGACAAATCCTTATCGGTCAGCAGTTCCGCCACCACTGGAACCGAGGCAGCGGTGCCGATCTGCATCAGTTTGCGGCAAACGAAATCCTTGGCATCGCGTGAGATTGGGGTCTTGAGAGCTGCGGCTAGGCGTGACTCCAAATCTTTCTTAAGTACGGCATCAGTGCGACACTTGATAACCGCTTCGTTTATCGGGTCTAGGACGTTTCGTTCAGCGCCCCAGTCGTACGTCTTCAACGCTTCAAATGCTTGATCCAACATGATTTTACCTCAGGAGATGCTTTGTGTTTTGATATTGATAGGGAGAATGTATTTTCGCACAGGTTTCTTACAGCGCCCACGTCCTTCGCGAGCTCAGGGGCGTGCCACACGAGTGCAACACGTTCCACGCGATCCACGTGTGGCACGTGTGGCACGCCCAAAGCGAAGCGTGGGCGTGGTCTTGCCATGCATGCGAATTTTCCAAACATGTCGACCTTAAACCTGCCATGGCTCGCGGCGCGCGCGATCCAAGAGCCGATTTGCTTCCGCATCTCCTGGGAATTCTTGTTTCGCAGAATCCCATTTGAGCGATCGTTGCAGTTGATAAGCGATAATGCACAAATGACTGACCGCAACCGTATTGACCGCCAGTTCGATATCGCGGAACGGCTTCTCGCGTGTTTTCACGCAATCGATGAAGTCGCCGTAAATGCCTCCCTCACCCTTGTAGGTTGGCACCGGTTTGGGCTCGCGCGTCTGCCCCGGAGTGCCTTCCACAGCAAGGTTCTCGGTACCGGGGCGATTGTGCGTTATGACGATTCCGTTTGGGTATCGCAAACTCAAATACTTACCCTCTTTTTCGTCGTGATAAGTGACTTCTTCGGGCTGCAGTTCACGCACATCAACGGCAAACGTGGCTCCACCGAAGTGGTGTGCACCCCAGTCGGTCATTCCGCCGCCAGAGTAGTCACTATAAGATCGCCAGCTGTTGCCTGCCGTGGAAAAACTGCCGCTACAGCGAGCCGCATTGTAAGGAGCCCAGGCGGCAGGGCCGAGCCACAAGTCCCAATCGATATCGGCAGATGGCTGTTCGGCTGGCAAATTGCAAAGTTGCGAAAGGGGACCGACATTCACGTTGATCGATTTGATCTTACCGAGTTCGCCACCCCAACATTGATTTACGATTCCTTTGTAGTCCTCGAGGACACGCTGACTTCCTCCTGAGACAACACGCCCGTAACGACGTGCCGCTTGAATCATTAGGGGACCTTCCCGGAGGGTGAGCGTTTCTGGTTTTTGACAGTAAACGTCTTTTCCATGGCGGCAAGCTTCGATCACCATGATGGCGTGCCAATGGTCGGGGGTTGCAATATGGACGGCATCGATATCGTCGCGAGAGATCATCTCTCGGAAATCGTTATACACTTTGCAATCGGAGTTTCCGTAGTGTTCGTTGACCTTGCCTTTGGCGGCTTCGCGAACAGAGTTGCGCACGTCACAAAAACCGACGTATTGAACATCTTTGCGGCCGAGAAAGTTGGCTTGGTCACCTCTGCCCATGTTGCCGATGCCGATGCCAGCCATGACAATTCTGTCGCTAGCGGGCGCGCGATGATTGTTCCCAAGCGCGGTTGAAGTGATAATGTAGGGTGCGGCCAGAGTGGCGCTTGCAGCTTGAATAAACTCGCGACGTGTTGTCATGCCCATGAAGGACCTCGCTAGTCAAAAGGCGGGAACACAGGACCAAAAAGGCCGGTAATGGAAGAATCCCGAGTGTAACCTAGGGGAATTGCAGAAACAAGTACTTTGATTTTTGTAGACGAGCGAAGCCCTTCGCTCGTATTGCTTTACAAAACCTGAGCGAGAGCCTCGCTCAGCCACAAATCGAACGAAGTCTAAGTTGCAAGTTTCTTGTAACGGAAGCGATGGGGTTCGTCGGCTTGCATGCCGACTCGATCGCGGCGTTGCTGTTCGTAAGTTTGAAAATTTCCTTCGCACCAGTGAACGTAGCCGTCACCCTCGAACGCCAATATGTGCGTCGCGATTCTGTCGAGAAACCATCGATCGTGCGAGATAACTACCACGCAGCCAACGAACCCGAGAATCGCTTCCTCAAGGGCTCGCAGCGTATCGATATCCAAATCGTTCGTCGGTTCGTCAAGCAGCAAAACGTTGCAGCCTCGCCTCAAGAGTTTGGCCAAGTGAACTCGGTTGCGCTCTCCGCCTGATAGATTTCCAACCTTCTTTTCTTGGTCGGTACCTTTGAAATTGAACTTCGAAACGTACGAGCGCGAGTTCATCTTCTTGCCGCCCAAGTCGATCCAGTCGTGCCCGCCAGAGATCTCTTGGTAGAGGGTGTTGGTATCGGTGAGCGAATCGCGAGATTGGTCCACATAGCCCAACTCGACGGTATCGCCGATGCGCAGGGTTCCACCATCCGGTTTGTCCTGTCCTGTTATCATTCGAAACAGAGTCGTCTTGCCTGCACCGTTAGGCCCGATGACGCCGACAATGCCACCCGCGGGAAGTCGGAACGACAAGTTTTCGATCAGCACGCGATCGTTGTAGGATTTGGTAACCCCTTCGGCGTGCACGACAACTTCACCCAAGTGTTTTCCTGGCGGAATCTGAAACTCGAGCTCGTCGGGTCGTTCCTCAAACTGCTGTGCAGCCAGTTGTTCGTACGAGCTGATACGGGCTTTGTTCTTAGCTTGTCTCGCCCGCGGCGACATGCGGATCCACTCGAGTTCCTTATCGAGGGTCTTTTGTCGAGCCTGCGCGGATTTTTGTTCGATCACGAGCCGTTTCTGCTTTTGTTCCAGCCACGAAGTGTAGTTGCCTTCAAATGGATAGCCTGAGCCGCGGTCCAATTCCAGAATCCACTGAGCCACGTTATCCAAGAAATAGCGATCGTGAGTGACAGCTACGACGGTGCCAGCGTACTGAGCCAAGTGTTGCTCTAGCCAGTTCACTGCTTCGGCATCCAGGTGATTCGTTGGTTCGTCGAGCAAGAGCAGGTCCGGTTGTTGGATCAGCAATTTGCACAGGGCAACACGTCGAAGTTCTCCCCCGGAAAGTTTCGCGACGCTTGCATCTCCCGGTGGCAAGTTCATCACGGCCATGGACATTTCGACTTGTCGATCGAGATCCCATAGGTTTTGAGCATCGATGATGTCCTGCAACTTGGCCATTTCATCGCAGAGTTTTTCCATCTTTTTGTCATCGGTGACTTCGCCGAGCAAGTTGGAAATTTCGTTGAATCGATCGATGATCGCGCGGCGTGGCGCTACGGCTTCTTCCACGTTGCCCTGGACGTCTTTGTTCGGATTCAGTTGCGGTTCTTGCGAGAGGTAGCCGGCGGTGAAGCCATTGGCGAGCCTAGCGGTCCCGTCAAAATTTTTATCCGTCCCAGCCATGATTCGCAACAAGGTGCTTTTTCCAGCCCCGTTGGAACCCAGCACACCGATTTTGGCACCTGGATAGAAAGCCAAGAAGATATCCTTGAGCACTTCTTTTTGGCCGTGACGTTTAGTTAGGTTTTCAATTTGAAAAATGTACGAACGACTCATTGGCGTAATCTTATTCCCATTCAATAGTGGCTGGTGGTTTGGAGCTGATGTCGTAGCAGACGCGGTTGACTCCCCGCACTTCGTTGATTATTCGAGTGGAGATGCGAGCAAGCAAATCATAAGGCAGGTGGCTCCAATCGGCCGTCATGAAATCGTCCGTGTTAACGCAACGCACGGCCACTACATTTTCGTACGTGCGGGCATCACCCATCACTCCGACGGTTTGCGATTCGAGTAGCACGGCGAATGCTTGCGAAGTCTGACGATACAGATTGGCATTCTTGATTTCGCTGACGACAATCGCGTCGGCTTCTCGAAGAACGTCCAGCTTTTCCTTGGTGATATCTCCAAGGCATCGGACAGCGAGTCCCGGTCCTGGGAACGGGTGTCGCCAGACCAAGTGTTCGGGCAGTCCAAGTTCGACACCAAGCTTGCGGACTTCGTCTTTGAACAAATCGCGAAGTGGCTCGATCAATTCAAAGCCGAGTTCTTCGGGCAGTCCGCCGACGTTGTGATGCAATTTGATGGTGGCGGATGGGCCGTCGGCCGCGGCTCCGCTTTCGATCACATCAGGGTATAGCGTGCCTTGAGCTAAGAATTTGGCACCGTTAATTTTTTCAGCTTCCGCTTTGAAGCTATCGATGAACGCGTGACCAATGCGACGGCGTTTTTCCTGTGGGTCGCGAATCCCGGCGAGACTCTGTAGGAATCGATCGCTCGCATCGACGACTCGCAAATCGGCTTTGAAGTGATTGGTGAACTCCGAAATAACGGCCGATTGCTCATCTTTGCGAAGCAGACCGTTGTCGATCAGGATGCAGGTAAGCTGCGATCCGATGGCTTTGGTGATCAAGGCCGCGGTCACGGCCGAATCGACGCCGCCGGAGAGGCCGCATATGACGCGGTCATTGCCCACGATGCTTCGAATCTGTTCAATCGAACGCTGGGCGAAATCGCTTAAGTGCCATTTGCCTTCGCAATTGGCAATGTTGTATAGAAAATTGTGGATCAGAGTTCCGCCAAGCGCGGTGTGGGAAACTTCTGGATGGAACTGCAAACCGTAGATGGGTTTCGTCTTGTGCTTGACCGCGGCGAAAGGACAGGTCGATGTCGAGGCGAGCGTTTCGAAGTCGTCGGGTAACGCATGCACCTGATCGCCGTGGCTCATCCAGACATCGATTTCATGCGGGAAACCGGCGAACAACTTTTCCATGGAAGCGATTTCCAACCGGGAACGACCGAATTCGCGAGCTGGGCACTTTTCAACGGCGCCGCCCAGAGCTTGCGATGCAAGTTGCATCCCGTAGCAAATGCCGAGAATCGGAATACCGAGCGAAAAGATACGTGGATCGCATTTGGGGGCGTTTTCCTCGTAAACGCTGGCTGGGCCGCCCGACAGAATGATCGCGGCAGGTTTTCTCGCCATGATCACGTCGGCTGAGACATCATGGCGGATCAGTTCGCAATAGACATTCTGGTCGCGAACCCGGCGTGCTATGAGTTGTGCGTACTGCGCACCAAAGTCGAGGACTAGTACGCGCTCACTGAGCAGATCCGAGGTCGCTTTGGTGTTTTTATCAGGACCCAATGTCCCAGTCGAACGATTATTCATTTATGAGGTTGCCAAAGGTGCCGGTCAGCATGGGACCGAGCATCAAATAATGGAAAACCCAAGATTATAGCGACTTACTGGATGATGGCTACCCAACCTTGTGTGTAAGTGCCCAACCTCGTGTGGCACGTCCCTGAGTTTACGAAGAGCGTTGGAATCTCTAGAAACATTGGTCACAATTCCCACGCCCACGCTTCGCTTTGGGCGTGCCACACGAATAAGGAAGTTACGCATAATTCAACAAGTAATCGCAAGGTTGTAAGGATTAAGGTTTAGGGCGAGCGGCGGATGTTACAATATTGGTTTTGACCGAGCGGCGATGTGAAAACGACCGATCATAACCCGATACGTTAGTGAGGGACTTGCGAAATGGTCCCTGGCTTACGCTTCGGGTTGGGATACTTCAGTCAACCGCTCGTTTTGACCGAGAAACCCTCCGTAAGGAATTTAGACTAATGCGACAAAACGTTTCGCTCACGCTTGCTGCCTTGGCATGCTTCTCAAGTACGCTTTGCTTTGCGGAGCATCCCACGCAGATTCCACTTTGGGCAAATGGTGCTCCCGGTTCGGTAGAACGTATGACCGAGGCAGAAAAAGAAGACGTTGGGCCGGGCAAATGCAACGTGACCAATATCCACAACCCTTCCATCACACCGTATTTGGTGGCCAAAAAGGCTTCGAGTCCGTCGAACGCTCCAACCGCCGCCATTTTGATTTGCCCCGGTGGAGGGCACCGGATGCTGTGCTTGGGGCATGAGGGGTACGATCTTGGCCAATGGTTTTCAGACCACGGTATCGCGGCGTTCGTATTGAAAAATCGATTGGCAAAAGAAGCCGGTTCCCCGTATACGGTGGATGAACATGCGATGGCGGATACACGACGCGCGCTGAGAACGATCCGAAGCAAGGCAAAGGAATGGAACATTGATGCATCGAAACTTGGGGTCTTGGGCTTTTCGGCTGGCGGCGAGCTGGCGGCCCTGGCCGCCATGGAATCCGACAATGGCAAGAGCGATGCCTCCGATCCGGTAGAACGAATGGGAAGCCGGCCCGACTTTCAAGTGCTCATCTATCCTGGCAGTTCAAACCGATTTACTGTTCTCAAAGGGATGCCACCGGTCTTCATTGCTTTGGGGGCAAAGGATCGGGACGACATTTCTAAAGGAATGGCAGAGCTCTATTTGAAATACAAAGCCGCGGACGTTCCGGCTGAGTTGCATATCTACTCAAATGCTGGCCACGGCTTCGGATACCGACCCGGTAGTACCGGTGCTGCCGGGGATTGGCCTTTGAGATTGAGAGAATGGATGATCGACAGCTCGATCATGGCAAAGGACTGAATGCAGGTGAAAGAGATCTAGATCCAGGGCGATGCCAAGTGAATCGAAGTCAGGCGCTAAAGCTGTTAACCGAGTGCACAGGTGATGACATCTGGTCGGTCGAGTATTGCCGCAAGCGTCAAATTCCGGAAGACTGGATTGGTGAACTTCAAGACGCCTATGAAAGCGGCTTTGAGTCCAAAGATCAAACGATTTACTATCGCAACGAGGTAGTGAATCAATTTGAAGGGATCCGGGACGTAGACCTTGCATGCAAAATAGGTCACTTGCTAAAAGTCAATGTTTCCCGCATCGTCGAGCAGCAGAACTCTAGAGTGGGTGTCGTTCGCGAAATCCGAGAAGCGATTGAAGACGGGGATTTTTGAGAAACTGTGTATTCCGCGATTGCTCAAAGAGGTCCCTTCACTCCTTTCGCTGGATTACTTGCCTACCGTATCAACCCACTTTTGATTATTATGAACTCGTGGGAAATCGCACAGCCGACCACGTTTCTACTTAAATCTGAGCACCTGTTGCACTAACGAATAGCCGTTTATGTTCCGACGAATCTACATTCATAACTACAGATGCTTAGAAAATTTCGACTTGCCGATTTCTGGCAAACCATCCACGCTACTCATAGGTAAAAATGGCGCAGGCAAGTCGACCGTTGGCAAGGCATTGCAACTACTTCAACGCATGGCTAGAGGAACGAATCGGGTCGGCGATTTATTGAGTGTCGAGGACTTCTCTCAGGGGCGGATTGATGCACCGATCCGCTTTGAAATCGAAGTGTCGATACGCGGAGTGGATTACGCCTACAAACTTGCTTTAGAATTGCCTGCTGGATTCAAGGAAATGCGAGTCGCGGAAGAGACCTTGGTCCAGAACGGCATCGCTATTTATGAACGAAACAGGGCTCAAGTCGCTCTCAACAAGAGCTCAAATAATAATGAAGCAAAATTTCTAGTCGACTGGCATCTTATTGCGCTTCCGTTGATTCAGGAACAGTCAGACAAAGATCCATTGAGCATCTTCAAAGGTTGGCTTGCCAGAATGCTTCTTTTGGCACCGATTCCAAGTCTCATTTCCGGTGATTCCAAAGGGGACAGTCTGTTTCCAAATCTGGAGGTCACGAATTTTGGCGAATGGTTCTCTGGACTCCTCGCTCATTCTCCAGCAGCCTATTCGCACGTCGACAAGTACATTCGACAGGTAATGCCCGACTTCAAAGACATCAAGAATCCTATTATTGCCAAAGAGTCGCGAAGCATTTCCGTTCAGTTTCAGAAAGATCAAGCAACGACTAGCCTACCATTTCAGAAGCTATCCGATGGCGAAAAGTGCTTCTTTATATGTGCCCTGCTAATGGCCTCCAATGACGCTTACGGCCCAGTTTTCTGCTTTTGGGATGAACCGGATAACTACCTATCAATCTCCGAAGTAGGCCATTTTGTCATGCAACTTCGAAGAAGTTTCAACGTTGGGGGCCAATTACTGGTGACGTCACACAATTCGGAGGCAATTCCCCAATTTTCGAATGAGAACACTCTATTGCTCCATCGCCCTAACCACCTCGAACCAACACAGGTCCGCGCCGTCGCGGACATTCACCTTCAGGGAGACCTTGTCAACGCATTGATTCGAGACGATCTTGAACCATGAGCGTGAACAAGAATCGCCCTCACCTATTTGTATTGCCTGAAGACGACGCAAACCGTTCCCTTGCGAACGGATTCCTGTTGCATCCGCAATTGGATTTGCGCTCTATTCAAGTCCTACCAAATGTTGGTGGTTGGGTCAAAGTTCGCGAGCAATTCGAATCGGAGCATATCCTCCCGATGGAGAGACACAAAGATCGCAACATGATACTGTTGCTTGACTTCGATGAAACGGCAAATCGACTTGAGGAAATCGCAAAAGTCATCCCGTCCCATTTGCGGGAACGAGTTTTTGTTTTGGGCGTCTGGTCGGAACCTGAGGACTTAAGGAAAGCCGGACTTGGCTCGTTCGAAAATGTGGGTTCTAAACTTGCAGAGGAATGCGAAAACGAGACCAGAGAAACCTGGGACCACGCATTGTTGCGTCACAACCGTGGTGAGCTTGACAGAATGATACCGCGAATAAAAAAGATCCTCTTTCCGAATTAAAACACGCCCGGCACCAGCCGCGAACGGACTTTTTGCATGTATTGCTGATAGACAGGGTCTTGCCCTAAAAGTCGTTCCTCCGCCAAGATGCGAGGGATCTGGATCGCATAGAGCGTTGCGAATACACACAGATTCCAAACCGTCGGATTGAGCAAGAAAAACCCAGCGTGCAAAAGAACATAACCCAGGTAGATGGGATGTCGGACGAGACGATAAGGGCCTGACATGCATAGCCCGCGATTGGCTGCAACCACGCCGAAACGACGGCCGAGTGTGAATTTGGAAATGAGCTGAGTCAGTAGTCCAATGATGGTTAGTACAATCGCGACTTTATCCCAACCATGAGTTTGCCCAGGGAACGGACGAGCCAACAAAGATAGGCAAGTTGCGGAGAAAGCTAACGCCCAATCGCCGGGGCGCACCGAAAGGTTTTTGGCGCCGCGTCGAAAAAGAACCAAGAAGACCATCATGGTTTCCGTGATCAGCAACATCACGTCGCCGATGACAACGCTTTGGCCAAACCGGATCGAGGTCCCAATGGAAACGACAAGTGCCTGCAAAAAACTCCCGAATAGCAGGAGAATAGCTCCGCGTTCGAATGTGTCCAGGACTTGGGATCGAATCACCGGATCTGTCCACCATGTTCGCCAAGCTTCAGAACACGCAAAACTGGGTTCATTCGCGGACGGATTCGAGTTTGGCATGATTCGATTCGGCGTTATGGACGGAACGTAGCTTTGCCTTGGCCAGAGAATCGCAGAGCACACGGGGCCATCTAGGGTTGGATTCGTTAGTATTTCGGCGTCCAAATTTACCTCGTTGCTCTGTCCCGGCCGTTGAACCGCTCGGATTTGATCCCTTAAAACTCAAGGATTAACTAGAGATTGCAGGATTTGCCGAATATGCCGGCTTTTTTAAGGCTCGTTTTGACTTCAACAATCAAAAAGGGTGGTTACACTATCCGCTGACACTTTTCATTTCAGTACTTCATTCTCGATATCCCATTCGAGGGAGGTTGTTTCGGTGGCTTCGGGCAAATATCTATTTACGAGCGAATCTGTATCCATGGGGCACCCAGACAAACTGGCTGACCGCATCTCCGACAGCGTGTTGGACGCTCTTCTGGCACAAGATCCTATGAGCCGAGTGGCTTGTGAGACCGTTGTAACCACAGGACTAGCATTAATCGTTGGAGAAATCACGACCAAAGCGATCGTGAACTATTCGGATATCGTTCGCCAAGCCATTCTCGATGTCGGATACGACGACGATGAAACTGGCATTTCGGGCAGAACTTGCAACGTCATGGTCGCTTTGGATCGGCAGAGCCCTGACATCGCCATGGGTGTCGACAGCTCTGCGGACAACAAGGATATCGGCGCAGGTGACCAAGGCCTGATGTTTGGCTACGCTTGTAACGATACTCCCGAACTCATGCCTCTTCCAATCGCTTTGGCGCACCGTATCACCAATCGGTTGACCGAAGCTCGCTTCAAAAAAGAGGTGAATTGGCTTCGACCGGATTCCAAGAGCCAAGTTTCAGTGCTCTACGACGGTTTCAAGCCGATCGGTATCAACAATGTTGTCGTTTCGACGCAACATGCTCCGACTGTGACACACAAAGAAATCCGTGAATTCGTTATCGAAAAGATTATCAAGCCGTGCTTGCCACCGGCCATGATCAAGGACGATATCACCTACCATATTAATCCAACGGGAAACTTCGTCGTTGGCGGGCCACACGGAGACAGCGGTTTGACAGGTCGAAAGATTATCGTTGACACCTACGGTGGGTGGGGACGACACGGCGGCGGAGCGTTCAGCGGCAAGGACCCAACCAAGGTTGATCGATCCGCAGCCTACATGGCTCGGCACATCGCCAAGAACATCGTCGCTGCAGGCCTTGCCGACCGTTGCGAAATCCAGCTGGCGTATGCAATCGGGGTCAGCAAACCCGTTAGCGTTCGCGTTGACACGCAGGATTCCGGCAAGGTTAGCGATGAACGCATCTGCGACGTCGTACAAACGTTTTACGATTTGACCCCGCGCGGGATCATCGAGTACTTGGATCTTCGACGGCCCATCTACAGCAAGACCGCTGCGGGCGGCCACTTTGGTCGCTCGGAACCAGAATTCACCTGGGAAAACACCTCGAACGCGGCCAAACTCGCTGCGGCAGTGCGTGGCTAGTGTGATGGTAACCCTCCTCCGAGCAAAGCTCGGGGGCATTTCCCATACCCTCGGCTTGGCGCCGGGGGTTTTTTCTTTTAGCCAACATGCAAAGTCCACCAAGCATGGCCTCTCGCGTACTTGCGTTCATCAAAATTGCAATTCTTGCTGCAATTGTAGTTTGGTTGATTGCCACATTTCCCAAGAAGAACTGGGATACGTTGGTTCAGCAAGAAAAAAATTGGTTCCTGCTTGGACAAGCGTTCATCGTCATCCTGATAGCGCATTTGATTAGTTTTTGGCGATGGAAGATACTAGTTCAATCGCTGGGAGTGCAATTCAGCCTCGCTGAGGCAATCCGACTTGGTTTTCTCGGTACTCTCCTGAACATGGTCAGCGTAGGTTCAGTTGGTGGGGACGTTTTCAAGGCAATCGAGGCGGCTCGAAAAGCGGAAAAGAAACGTGCTGAAGTGGTCGCCTCGGTTTTGGTGGATCGAGCCATTGGTTTGCTGGGACTAGTCATCGTAGCAGGGATTGGGCTCTCGATGGCGACAACGTTGTCTCGGAATATGAAATGGATCTGGGTGGGCGCTATCATATTGAGTTGCCTAGGATTGGCCGTGCTCTTTTCCATTGTGGTTTTCGGTCACCGGGTCCCTATTCTATGGATCAATCGCATTCCTGTTGCTGGACACATTCTCCATCGGGTAGCTCACGCATGCATGGTCTTTCAAGGAAGGTCAAGATTGGTTCTCGAACTGTTGGGATTGAGTGTGATGGTACACTGCAGCTTCACTGTCGCATGCGCGTTGATTTCGAACTCGCTATACTCAGAAACGCCGACCATTGCAGAACACTTCATGACTATTCCTCCAGCAGTGGCCGCGGCAACGCTGCCGCTTACGCCCGGAGGAGTTGGAGTTCAGGAAATGGCTATCGATAATCTGTTTCGAGAATTGCCTAATTTGCCTGCCGACTTTTCCGGTTTGATCGTGGCCGGCGTGCTTCGCGCGCTATTGATTTGCGTCGCGCTGATCGGGGCTGTTTTTTACTTTACGGGAATTGGTAGGAAGTAGACACTCCCTGGAAATTGTCCGGTTTGGTAACCCTCCCCACGGAGATTGTCGGGTTTGGTAACCCTCCCCACGGAGATTGTCCGGTTAGTCACCCTCCCGTTATTGGCGTTGTTGGGAGGGCCGAGCGAGCATCGCTGTGAAGCATTTTCGTCCGATCGGAGCTTGCCTCCGACGGACGCCGTTTTGGCGTACTAAAAAGTGCGGCTAAGACCTTAAAGTACCGCACTCCCTCCCGCCGCGACCGCCGGAGGCGGTCGAGGGGGGGGGGGGTGCGGCGGTTGGTGGGGGGTTTGGTTATACGCCCAAAAAA
>JANMHA010000302.1:0-4321 GCA_031374925.1 Pirellula sp.
CCCGGTCTTGCGCGAACGCAAATCCGGGCAGCAAAACCGCCACCAGCATCAGCCCCCGAAACGACAGCCGCGCCATCAGATCAGGCCCCCGCACCGTAAGACAGTACCGTCACGGCGCGACGGTTCTGGCTATAGCAGGCCTCATCCGAACAGGTCGCGATCGGGCGTTCCTTGCCGTAGGAAACGGTCTGCATCCGGCTGCCCGAAATGCCCTGCGCGATCAGATAGTTCTTGACCGAATCCGCCCGCCGCGCGCCCAGCGCGATGTTGTATTCCCGCGTGCCCTGTTCGTCGGCATGACCCTCGATGATGATGGCATAATCCGGATTGGCCTGCAGCCACGCCGCCTGCCCGCTCAGGATGCCGCGCGCCTCGTCCGTCAGCGTCGACTGGTCGACCACGAAATGCACCCGGTCACCCACCGTCTGGTTGAAATACGCGACCGACGCCGGGTTGCTGGGGTCGCCAAGACCCGACGTCGAAACCCCGTCACCATTCAGACCGGACCCGGCACCGCCGGCCCCGTCGGCACCCGCACCAGACCCTTTGCCATAGCGGTTGGGGTTGTTGCACGCCGCCAGCGCAAAGGCTGCGACAATCATCAGAACTTTGGGCAGAACAGAGATATTCATGGGCGTTTCCTTTTTCTTATTGGCTCGATTTCAGCCACCATATCAGCTTTGCTTTGGCCTGTTAACCCAGGCTGCGGCCTCATTCACGGCAGCAACGGCGACCATGCCGGGTCAGATGCGGCACCTTCCGTCGGCACCTGATGCGGGTTGCGGCCCGAGATATCCACCGACCACAGCGTCGCCGATCCCCCGGCCCCCGAAGTTTCGCGGGTGAACATCACCACCCGGCCATTCGGCGCCCAGGTCGGTCCCTCATCCAGAAAGGACGAGGTCAGCAGCCGCTCTTCACTGCCATCGGTGCGAAAGACGCCAATGTGGAACTGCCCGCCGCTGATCTTGGTGAATGCGATCAGGTCGCCGCGCGGGCTCCAGACCGGGGTGCCATACTTGCCCTTGCCGGACGAGATGCGCACAGGCTCGCCGCCGCCCGCCGGCATCACATAGATCTGCTGGCTGCCCGACCGGTCGCTTTCAAAGACGATCTGGCTGCCATCGGGGCTGTAACTCGGCGCCGTCTCGATCGACGGCGCGTTGGTCAACTGCCGCACCTGGCCGGTATCACTGTCCATTGCGTAGATGTCGGCATTGCCGTCCTGTTCCAGCGAGAACACCACCGTCCGCCCATCCGGGGCAAAGCGCGGCGCAAAAGTCATCGTGCCGGGCTGCTCGTCCAGCACCCGCGTCTGCAGGCTGGCAGTGTCCATCACATAAATTCGCGGAAAGCCCGAGGTGTACGAGGTGAACAGGATGCGGTCGCCGCTCGGCGAAAAGCGCGGTGCCAGCACGATCGAGGAGCTGTCGGTCAGATAGGCGACATTGGCCCCGTCATAATCCATAACCGCCAGCCGCTTCTGTCGCGCGTCCTTCGGCCCGCTTTCCGCGACATAGACCACCCGGCTGTCGAAATAGCCGCCCTCACCGGTGATCCGGCTGTAAACCGCATCGGCCACCTTGTGCGCCATGCGCCGCCAGCCTTTTTTCGATCCGACAAACTGCAAACCGTCGCCCAAAGGCTCACCCGAGACGATGTCGAACAGGCGGAACTTGACCACCACCTTGTCGCCCGAGGCCGCGACCGATCCCGTGATCAGCGCCTGAGTGTTGATCGCCTGCCAGTCATTATAGGCAACCGGCGCGTCAAAGCTGGAGACAGTGGCGATATAGGCTTCCGCCGGAATTTCGCGGAAAAGCCCGGTTCCTGTCAGGTCGGCCGCCACCAGACGCGCCAGATCGCCCGCCAATTCGCCCGCCCCGCCGTTCTCCGCGATGAAATCTGGCACCGCAAAGGGCATGGGTTCAATGACCCCGCCATCAATCAGGATGCGCAGGGGTTCGGCCTGTGCTGCTCCCGAAAGGCTCGCCAAGCCCAGTGCAATGGCAGCGATGATGTGACGAATGGGGCGCATGGTGTCCTCGTTCTTCTCGGATATGGCTCCGCCGACATGGGGCGGAAAGATCGTTTGTGTCGCGTTGTGGCGACGGCGAAAGCGGAAAGGCGTCATCTCAGCCTCATCCCGGTCGGGTCAAAGACCAGTTCAAGGTCTTTCCATGAGTCATATTTGTCGGTCGGCAACGGCAGGCCGTCCTTGCTGCACCGGATGATGGCGCGGCGGGCCGCCTCGAATACCTGAGTGGCCGCGCCCTCCTCACCGCCCTCGTAGCCGGTCATCCGGATCGAGGCGCTGACCGGCTTGCGGTCCTGGCCCACATCAACGCGCACGGTCACCTTGACCTCCATCGCGGCCGAGGACAGCGTGCCAAGGTTCCAGCACTGCTTGATGGCGACGCGCAAGCCGTCGACCTCACCCGAGGTCATCGGCGGACCCTTCGGCCCCCCGCCATCGTCTGCCGCCGCTGCCACCAGGGCGGCGTCGATCGCGGCCTGCTCGGCGGCCTTGTCCGCCGCGTCCTGCGCGGCCTGGGCCTTGGCGGCCTTCTTGGCGGCGGCCTTGTCTGCTGCGGCCTGACCAGCCGCCTTCTGCGCGGCCTTGTCGGCAGCCAGCTTGTCCTTGGCGGCCTGATCCTCGACCGCAGTGTCAACCGTCTCGGCCGGCTTGACCGCCGCCGCCTTCGACCGCGTCTGCGGCCGCTTGCTGCTGGTCGGGGCCAGAACGGGCGCATCCTGGTGGACATGATGCCGGAGCTCGCCCACCTCCTGGGCGAGACGCCGCCGCTCGTGGAGGTGGGGCCCGAGGAGTCGAAGAACCGATTTCAGCAGACGGTGCAGCGGTTCGTGCGGGCGACGGCGACGAAAGTACACCCGCTCGTGCTGTTCCTGGACGACCTTCAGTGGGCGGACCCGGCGTCGTTGTCGTTGCTGCAAGAGTTCGTGGCCGACCCGGAGGCCGCTCACCTCTGGATCCTCGGCGCGTATCGGGACAACGAGGTCGGCGAGGATCACCCGCTCCACGCCATGGGGAAGGCCATGGAAGAGGCCGGGCGCGACGTCCGCACGCTCGTGCTCGCCCCGCTCGGCACCTTGGCGCTCGAAGGGATGGTGGGGGACATGCTCGCGCGCCCCACGCACGAGGTCCGGGCGCTCTCGGCGCTTTTGGCCACGAGGACGGACGGCAGCCCGTTCTTCGTGGAGCAGTTCCTGCGGGCGCTGCACGATCACAGGCTCCTCGCGCGCGATCGCGAGACGGGCCGATGGCTCTGGGAGGCCGAGGCCATCGAGCGGGCCGGCGTGACCGACAACGTGGTCGAGCTCCTGACGAGGAAGATCGGCAGGCTCTCGCCGGTGGCTCGGCGGGTGCTGTCGTGTGCGGCTTGCGCGGGCGCGAGCTTCGAGGCTGCGCTCCTCGGGGAAGCGGAGGGGTTCGCGCCGGAGGCGCTCGCCGCCGCCCTGGAGGAGCTCGTGCACGAGGGGCTCCTCGTGACGCTCGGCGACGCCGAGGCCGGCGGCCATGCGTTCGTGCACGACCGGGTGCAGCAAGCCGCGTACGAGGCGATCGAGGCGGAGGCGCGGCCCGCTTCGCACCTCGGGCTCGCGCGGGCCATGGAGCGGCGCCACGGCGAGCTCGCCGGCGACGCCGAGCTGTTCGCCGCGCTTTACCACTACCAGCGCGCGCTCTCGTTGCTCGCGTCCGCGGAGGAGCGCCATCACGTGGCGGCGCTTTGCCTGCGCGGCGGGCAGCGGGCGAAGTGGAACTTGGCGTATGCCGAGGCGGCGGACGTCCTCGGCGCGGGGCGCGAGCTTCTCGGCGATGCGGGATGGGAGGCGCATCCAGAGCTCACGTTCGACACCTACCTCGCGCTCGGCGAAACGTCGTTCATGGCTGGCCACCCCGAGGTGGGCGAGCCGCTCCTCGCGTTGTGCGTGGCGAAGACCGTGGAAAGCTCGATGCGCGGCCGCGTCGCGCTCGTCTGGGCGATCCTCCTGCGTATCGCCGGCCGGGTCCAGGATGCCATGCGGGTCGTTCGCGCGGCGCTCGCCGAGCTCGGGTGGTCGTTCCCGGAGGATCCCGCCGAGCAAGTGGCGTTCTTCACGGCCCAGTTCGCGCGCCTCGCGCCGACGTTACGCGCCACCTCGGCCAGCGCGTGGAACGCGTTGCCGCGCTGCACCGAGCCCGTCGCGCACATCACGCAGTTGCTCCTGGGCGAGCTGTTCCTCAGCGCGGCCTTCGGTGCGCCCACGCTCGCGCCATGCAGCATGTTCGCGGAGAATTGGCAGAATCGTGCGGAGTTGA
>JANMHA010000317.1:0-18072 GCA_031374925.1 Pirellula sp.
AAACAGATCGAATACGTCGCTTTGAGATCGCTGTACCCTTGACCCACTCGTAGCTGATCCGTATAGGCCTCACAGGCATAAAAAACAGCCCTCTTGGCGAAACTCGATTGAACCACAATCTGGACTTCGACGACAAAAACCCTGCCACGCTGGTCGGTTGCCTTTACGTCCACGCAAACCAGCTTGTCGGTCTCGAAATCCTTAATCCCGAACGGATTGAGATACTCGACCGAAACAACAGGACGCGGCAACTGCAGTACGGCATTGAGAAGACTGATGAGACAGATCTCATTTCCAGGTTTGCCGAAGATCTTGCGAAACGCAAAATCAATCCAGGCTCGAATCCCAATCTTCATTGACATCGTTGATCCATCCTGCCATCCTGCAATTCCAAGCCCCAACCCAAGAAACAGTATTCTAACAAAATGAAGCGAATTGCGTTGAGCCAGTTGGTAAAAGTCTTCTGGCGATCGTTTTTACGACCATCCACTGTAGTGATAGAAACAACTCAAGCGGCTGTGGGCGGACCTTCAGCGTTTGGACCGCTGATAAAATCAAGTACCTCTTTCTCTCTGCCGAGTGCTTGTTGCAGTTTCTCTCCGACGCCGTAAGCTCAGGCAATATAGTCCAAGCGTTTCGAAATCTCAAAAGCGGCTTGAATGACCCGGCCGCTTATCGTATTTGGCGACGATTTCTCAATGCCCAAGTCGCTATCCGAACTGCCCTCTTAGCATTGTGCACACCGCCTCTAGTGGTATCTGACTGCCCAGCAAAACTCACGCTGGAACATCTCACCAAGGCCTTTCATGGCCATAAGCTCTCGCCCATCGCCGCCTTCGCGGCCACTCTGCAAACCTTCTTCATCTGAAGGCCTAGGCGGATCAGTTGCGTTCGGATCAGTGCTCCTTGGACCGCCATTGAATGGCCCTGTGCGGAAGCCTGCTTATTCCGCAGGCTTCTCATAACTTAACTCGAGTGCTCCATCTCAAAACGGCTGCTCTGGCTGCTCGAACGCTCGTCAACAAGCATCTTCCGGCCGAATTGCCATCGCAATCGATATACCAACACGGTAAAGATCCTTTGCGAAGCGTTCCGCATTGAGTTCGAGAGTTCAGCGTTCAAGTGCGAACGCAAGCTGATCCAGGAAGCCTTCAGCCTCAATCGCAGCGGCAAGATGTTGGTCACCATCATCGACGACGCGCATCTGATGGAGATGGAAACCCTTCGCAAGCTCAGGCTATTGCTAGAGGATTTCCCCAAGAACCACAACCTGATCTTGATCGGGCAAGTCGAGTTGCTCTCGGACCTGTGGAAATGGCAGTCAATCAGGATATCAAAAGCAGCGTCACGTATTCGGTCGTGACCAAGCGACTGCATGATGATGTGATACGCGAGTTTATTCATCGCGAACTGGAGCGTCTGGGCTTGGCCCACAGCACGTTCACCAGCGGCGCGACGGAGTTGATTCTACGCACATCTGATGGCGTTCTTCGTCGGTGCCGCAACCTGTGCTTGTCCGCGATGCTCGAAGCCGTGCGAGCTTCTACGGGACGAACGATCGATATCGACATTGTCAATCGAGTCTTGCTCCAACCGCACTGGCAAACCCAAGTTGACCTGACCGATTTCTAGTACCCATTTTGTACCGTTACACCTTTCACAAAGATTGGAGTTTGATATGATCACCAGAGAATTGCTTTGGGCGATAAGGAATGAATTACCGATGAAGTTGACGGTTCAACGGCTAGGCAATTTCGGTCCGATCGCCAAATAGAGCGATGGTTATTTTCGCTTTCAGTGTCCCAACTGTCGGGAACTTCGAGCGACAGTGAATCCGAGCAATAACCTTGCACACTGCTTCAGTTGCGCCTAGAATTTCAACAGTATCGACCTGATGTTGATTCAAGGCCATGACTTCTTACCGGCTGTGGGCATCCTAGAGAACTGGTTAATGCAGTACCGGCGCGACCTTGGCCGTCGAACACCTTCGGAGCAAACTACTTCAGAACGCACCGCTTCGGAGCAATCCGCCGCCAAGTAATCGTTCTCGGGTTCTGACAATGAGACAAGTGCGATCGCTTGACTGAAGTGATCGCACTTTTTTTACGTACATGCGTGAGCCACGATTCACAATCCAAGACTGTACTCAGCTAACGGAATCGGATCAGAGCGATTCCCAAGTCGACAGAGATACGATCACAAGTCGGTCAGCAACAACTCAAGTCCGAAAAGTCCGAAGATAATTCAGCCGGTCCCAGCTTTCGAACTTCGAACTTCCCAATTCACACTTCAACCGTCTCTCCAGAGTTCAAAACAATTCGGCCAACACCCCGAAAATGAGCCCTAAATCTCTACAGTCTCAATTCGGCCAAAAATGCGACCACAGTTCGGCCCGTAACAGATGGTCAGACATTCTCATGGCTCTACCATTGGACGACGCTCCAGTTCGGTCAAGAGTTGTTGAAAATCATCTCTATTCTGAATGTTCGCTAAACGATCATCGGAACGTAATTCGGCAACATGCCCCAAAGTTGGGAAGCGGCCTTTGTCTGCTGCTCGGGAAAGGAGTTGCACGGATCGTACCGCGTAATGTTCTGCGAGCTCAAGTCGTTTGGAATCGACTAGGCCAGTGTTTCGACGGACTGCCTCGACGCATGTCGCATAGACCTTTGCCATTTCGCTGAAGTTCGATGCAGTGGCAGTGGAACTGGATACGATCGCTTCGGCGGCATCGGCGGCTTGTTCATGTTCGCCGACAAACGCTAAAGCACGAGGGCGAAAGTTGACGTAACTGACGTGGCGTTCACCTTGGCTGTATTCCAATGATCGGCGATAGTCCGCAATTGCCAAATCGATTTGTTTGAGTCTCCGGTATGTTCCAGCACGTCCGATCAAGGCGCCATGTAGAGTTCGCCTTGCTTCCGTTTGGCGAGGCTCAATTGCGAGCGCTTTTTCAGCGGCCTCAATCGCGTTGGAATTCCAAACGATGGATTCCTCCCAACGGTCTTGTTCGGACAGGTACTTCCCTTGATTACCGCAACCACCCGCGTAGGTTACGACAAACTCAAGTCGTTGAGGATAATTTTCCATCAATTCTCGAAAGATCGCGAGTGCTTTTTCGTTTTCGATAGCGGCCTTCGTAGGGTCTTCGTTCTTTGAATGCAACAAGGCAACGTTGTTATGGTTTCTGGCCAAAAACGACTTGTAGGTTGGCAGGCCCGGGTGCTCTCGAGTCAACGTAACCAAGTAGGCGATTGCTGTTTCATAAGCTGCCACTGCGTCCGCATGTCGTTCTTGATTGGCATGGGTAAGCCCAAGGTTACAACACAATCCGGCCAAGCTGTTTTGTAGATGGCTGTCCGCGGGTTCTTTGGCGAGCAGTCGTTCCAGTACGGACTTTCCATCTCGTAGGCACTTCTCCGCCTCGTCGAGACGCCGGTCCTCGCGATAGAGATTGCCCAGATAGTTTAGGACTATCACACGATCCAACTCGTGTTCCGATTCCGACGGCTCTTTAAGCACATTGGCATCGGCGAATTTCAGCGATTCCTCGCATGCCGATATTGCCGCGTCCATTTTTTGCGTCGAAGCATTCACCATCCCGCGCAGATAATGCAATTGAACCTGTTCGGAGATGGCTTCATTGGTAGTCAGCTGATCGCGACTCAAGATGTCGTCCACGATTCGCTCGGCTTCAGGCAATCGGCCCAATCGAAAAAGTTCGAACGCCAGGTACCGATGACTGCGAATGGAATCGATTTTGTACTTTGTGTTGTCCGGAAATTCTTCCAGCAGTGCTCGCTGAATTTCGATCGCGTGTTTCAGCGATTCCTCGGCTTGCCTGTTTCCCAACTTGGACTGAATATCGCCCACCCGAGTCCATGCCAAACCGACTTCGCGTCGCAATACCGGATCGTCGCTCTCTTCTTGTAGCATTTCGCGATAGATTTCCAATGCATCTTCCAAGAGTTGTCGGCGGGTTTCATCCATTTGAGGCACAGACTCCAACCGGACTCCACCCACACGCGTTAAAAGTCGATCGACAGCGGACATGGCTTGTTGGTAGTGCCGCTCCGCACGGTCTCGCTGATGTTCGGCGACTTGTAGTGCTTGACCAGCCGCTGCCCTGCCTTGTGAGGCTTGCACCAGTCCTATGGACGTGCCTACGATGCCTCCGACGAGGGTTAACAACAGCAGTGACACTGCCGCGGTTGCCCATCGATTGCGCCATAGGAATTTTTGAATTCGATACGTAGCTCGAGGCGGTCCCGCTTCGATCGGCTCATGGCAAAGAAATCTTTCGATGTCCCGGGCTACTCCATTGGCCGCTGAGTAACGGCGACTGCGATCTTTTTCTAAGCACTTCATCACGATCCAATCGAGATCACCCTTGACCACATGGCTTAGCGTTCGCGGCTCAACTCCACGGCTCGACGCAACTGAGGGCAAATCGTTGACGGTGCTCAATCGATGACTCGGTGTGGGAGTGTCGTCTTCGCGAATCATTCGCAACAACTCCAGCACTGCGACTTCTTTTAGCTTCTGGCGTTGAATAGGTGTTGTGCCGGTGAGCAGTTCAAAGAGCAATATTCCCAAGCAATAGATGTCGCTGCGTGTATCGATGTCTTCATGGTCGGGGATGGCTTGTTCGGGACTCATGTACTCCAGCGTTCCAATGATCGTTCCCAAATGTGTGTTCAGGGTAGACTTAGTAAGTCGTGTTCCGACGGCTTTGGCCACTCCAAAGTCGATGACTTTCGGAATACGTTTACCGTCGGTTTCAATGACCAACACATTGGATGGTTTGAGGTCGCGGTGGATGATGCCCTTCTGGTGGGCGTGCTGAATGGCTTGGCAAACAGGCACGAATAACTCCAGCCGCTGTCGCAGTGTCATGTGATTCTTGTCGCAGTAGTCGGTGATGGGTAGACCCTGAATCAACTCCATGGCAAAGTAGGGGCGTCCATCCGCTGTCAATCCGCCGTCGATCATTCGCGCGATGTTAGGGTGATCCATCACAGCCAGGGCTTGTCGCTCTTGTTCGAACCGGTCGACAACTTGTTTGGAGTCCATTCCACCGCGGATAACCTTGATCGCAACCTGACGTCGAAACGGTTCGGCTTGTTCGGCAAGGAAGACGACGCCCATGCCACCTTCACCAATTTTCTTCAGCAGCGTGTATGGTCCGATCGACGAGCCCCCATTGTCGAAACGGCTGTCAGAACTCGAATTCGGTTGGTCTGGAAAATTCAGAAAACTGCCTGCTTGCAAATGATTCTCGATCAGTTTCTCTACCTGAGCTTGCAATGCAAGGTCGTCTCCGCAAGCTTGCCGGACGTACTCTTGCCGGTCGCTTTCGGAAGGAATTTCCAGTGCATTTTCCAAGATGTATTCAATACGCTCGTGGTCGGGTACCATTGGCATTTCCTCGTTGCTTTTTCGGTTTAAAGGCAATGCGTAAAACCGGCGACCAACGGCTCAAATCTATTTATAAGGTCGCTCGATCACGCTTCGGGTTCGGATGGTAGTTTTCCATCTGCCGGTCGCTTTGCTTAAGTAGGACTTCCTAGTTAGTCGTGTCAAGGATGGTCTGGGAAGTCCGTCCCACAAACTGGTAGATTTTGGCAGCCGCTGGCTAGGCCAAAGGGACGGCCGCCGTTTCCTATTGGTAGATCTCGCCACTGAGGGCACAAATGCTTTTTGAATGAATGTCAACGGTCACGAATTTTTCCGAACAGCCAAGATCGGGCAAAGACCCAATGCCGCTTCACGGTTGCCAATGAAACGCCCAGCGCGTCGGCCGTTTCAGGAAGTGTGAACCCACTATAGTAGTGCAGTTTGACCACGCGGGCGCGTACCGGATCGATCTCTTCGAATTCCTGCAGGGCTTCATCGAGCTCGATTAACTCCTCAGGGGAGACACCAGCGGGTCCGGGCGCAACCACATCGGTTTCCAAGTCGACTCGTTTTGCATCGCCTCCTCGTTTTGCAGAGCCTTTGCGGCGTGCTTGATCAATGAGGATCCTCCGCATGGCTTCGGCTGCTGCGCCAAAGAAATGCGCGCGGCTTTCCCACGACGGTGTGCTCTGGCCACCACCCGCCAGGCGAAGGTAGGCTTCATGTACCAGCGCAGTCGCTTGCAAAGTTTGGCCGGGGAGTTCGTGAGCCAACTTGGATCGGGCTAACTGTCGCAACTCTTCATATACGAGTGGCAGCAGTTCGCTCGCACCGGTTGGATCACCACGTTCAATGCGGCTCAGGATTTGGGTCACGTCGCTCATGACCAACAGTATAGCTGAACGCGGTTACGCCAAAAAAAATGTCGTCGGCCTTTGTGACGGAACCAAAAACCATGAACCAATTGCTGAAGGACTCTGACAGCTATCGTCGTAACGCCGACTACCAAGAACCTGAGGAATTTACCTTGCTGGGCTGCATCACGCTATTACTATACAACGGTATTTGCAGTTTCCATATTCCGCCGGGCCCGAAAGAGCCTGCGATTCCCAGCCGGAAGGCGAGTTCATTCTTTTCGCCGAATGGCAAAAATGCGATTCGAATCGAGAGTTCCAGTTTAAGAATATCAACTCCGAGGTTTGAGATTTTATGGATCGGCAAATTGAGACCAAATTGGACATCGGACTTCTTAGGGTTTGTTACGTTGACGGAGTATCCGAATTTTTTGTCCTTGAAGTCCATCTGAAGGTTAAATAGAAGGTCCGCGTTCGATGGGTCGATAAAGGATCGCACCTCGGCTTTTCGAATATTGCCGGTTTTTGACTCGTGGCTAAGAAACGCAATGCCAGCTTTGAAATCGCCGCTCACTGCTAATCCATAGACGCCGATTCCAAAGCCAAGGAGAAAAAGAAAATCAACAAGTCCTTCGACCGAATTCACAAAGGTTTGATACTTACCTACCGATGAGCCGATGTTTCTCAGGGTACCGATAATTGATGAGACTGCACTGAGATCTACAAATGAGTAGCCGCTGGGGTCAATAAGATTGACTGGATTTTGTGCCGCATACATGTACTTATGCAACGTCCGTGGATCGCCCAGTAGTCCGGAAAACGGATCTGCACTTGCAAACCGTCCCGTTTCCGGATTTAGGAATCTCGCTCGCAGATAGTCCATGCCAAGAGTGGAATCTCTTTGCTGACCTGCGAACAAGTAGCTGTTCACAGTCGTACCCGTTTGGCTGAGCAATCTGCCGAAAGCGTCGTACGAGTATCGATCGGTCACGATGCCGCTGGCGTTTGTCAATGCCCGTGTGCTCCCCAGGCCGTCCGCGAAGTAGAATGATGTTGCTCCTCCGCGTGTCTGGCTGATCATCGCGGTGCCGTAGTTATTGGCGGCTACAATTTGACCACCCGGCTGGTACTCCAACAACACCTGAGCGTACGGACGCACACTGTCGACCAGGAACCGAGTTTCTTTGCCGGCTACGATTTGGCTCACTCGAATTCCATCTGCATCATAGGAGTTTCGGACGTCGACGGATCCGTTGCCGTCCGTGTCCGCCGCGATCAGCCGGTTCTCGAAATGCCATTCGTAGAATACCTTGTCGGTGTTCTGGATCCGCGATAGAGTGTTGCCATTATTGTCGTACGTGTAGCTGGTTGTTGTCCCGGCGAGAAATTCGCTAAGCAACCGGTCCAGCTCGTCATAGGAATAGATCGTTGTTCCTTCGATGGAGTCAGCACGACTTATGCGATTACCCACTTCGTCATACGTATAAGCGATCGTGCGGTCACTAAAGACTGCGTCGCGAATTTGCTCCTGCGTCAATCGATCCAAGGCATCGTAGCCATAAAGAACTCTTCGGCCCGTATGCTCAACCACCGATTCGCGGCGGCCATTCGGTCCCAGGCTATATTGGTAGCTGTCGATCGTTCCGGAGGAGTTGCTATTCTCTAGGAAGGTCAGTCGGTTCAGGACATCGTAGGCGCGCGTTTCGGTTGTGCCGTTGGGGCGCTGAGTCCGGACATGATTGCCGACCGCGTCATAGGTAAACCGAGTGATGCCGTCTGAGCCGACCAACGTCGACTCGCGATTCAGCACGTCGAACGAATAGGTTGTGGCAAAAACTGTACTAGTTGTCCCCGTAACCGATGTTCGATTGCCGGCTACGTCGTAGGTGTAACCGATCGATGCACCGTCAGGGTCGGTCCGCAACAGAAGTCGATCGCGTTGGTCGTAAACAAAGCGTGTTGTTCCGCGACTATCGGTTGCTGTGGCTCGCTGGCCATTGAGAGTGTAAGTGAAGCGGGAAGATGTGCCATCTGGCAAGGTCTTTGCGATCAGGCGATCGCGAGCGTCGTATTCGTACACAATGGCGTCGCCGTTGAAGTCGTTTGTTCCGACAATGTTGCCGACGGCGTCGTATTGCATGATTGAACGGAACGGCTCATTGCCAGCCAAAGCTGGTAGAACTGAGGCTGTCTGCCGACCGAGGCCGTCGTACTCGTAGCGTCTGACGTGGCCGCGGGCATCTTCTTGGCTGACCAGGTTGCCGATCTCGTCATAGCGGTACTTGGTGCGTTGATTGCTCGCGTCCACTAAGCTTGTCAGCCGACCGACAGGATCGAACTCATAGCGTGTCGTTCGATTAAGCTGATCGGTTTGTGCGACAGCCTGCCCACGATTGTCGAACGATGTCGTTGTCCTGGTGCCGTCAGCATATTGGATTTCTGTTTGAAGGCCTCGTCCGTCGATGACAAATCGCGTGGTATTCGAAAGTGCGTCCGTTACCGCGATTCTCCTGCCAGCAGCATCGTAGTCGGTTCTTGTCACCCTGCCGAGCGCATCTCGAGTGACGATCATCCGGCCCGCGGCATCGTACTCGAACTGTGTCCGGTTGCCACGTTCATCAATCGATGCAGATACCTGTCCTGCCGCATCGTATTCTGTCCGCTTGAATGGATTGTCGAGAGGATCAGCGGGCGTGTCATCTGGATAGGTTGTTCGCACGAGCTGACCGGCGCGATCATATTGGAATTCGGTACGCCGGCTCAATTCGTCTATACGAGCCGTTACCAATCCGTTGGCGTCATACTCGGTGCGGATACGAGGGTTGTCAGTCGATATGGCGGGTGTGTCGTCGGGAAACAAAGTCTCGACGAGCAGATTTCGATCGTCATAACGCAATTCGGTCCGGCGGCCGAGAGGGTCAATCGTAGCGACTCGATTGCCTGCTGCGTCAAACTCCGCGCGCGAAACACCTCCCTCAGCGTTGGTGATCGAAACGACGCGTCCTTGGTCATCGTAGGATTTCGATGTGGTCAAGGTGCGAACCGTGCCGTCGGCCTTGGTCTGCTTCTTCGAGGAGATCAGTTCGTTGCCGTTGGCATCGTAGGTAAACTGTGTCGCGTGTCCCAGCGAATCGACTTGCCGCGAAAGAAGGCCGGCACTAACGTCGAAAAGCATTTTGTTGCCTTTCGGGTCCTCGATCACGCTTGGGGGCTTTCCAAAAAGATCGTAATCCAGTTTGGTGACGTGCCCGGCCTGGTCTGTGGTGGACAGAAGTTCACCGCGGTTTTCATCATACTCGTACCCCGTCGTGTTCCCGAGAGCGTCGGTTGCGGTCTTGACTCGGGAGAATGGTGCTGCCGCTTCGCCGCGGCTTGCCGCAAGATTCGTGGTGCCATACGAGAATGACTGATACGTGGATATAGTCGTATTCCCGAGGGGGTCGGTTTGTGTAAGCGCGTCACCGCGATCACTGTAATTGAAGGCGGTCGTCCGACCTAACTCGTCGGTCTCGGTCAGCATGTTGTTGTCTGAATCAAATGTCTTCCTAGTGATGCCGCCAAGTGGGTTGATTTGAGTCAGAATGTTGCCGCGGGCGTCGTACTCCTGGATCGTCATGTTGCCTAAGGCGTCGGTGACATTGGAAACGAGACTGCTTTGGTCATAGTCGAACCGAAATGGATTGCCCGAGGCGTCTAACAACTTGATGAGTCGGCCGTTCGCGTCATACTCGGTGCGCACGCCGGTGCGTCCCAATGGATCAGTCACTCTTTCGAGGTAATGCGCGGGGCTGGTGCGATATGCGAACTGAGTTTTGTCGTTCGTGCGATTAGAAACAGACACCAAGTCCCCATGGGCGTCATACTGGTAGCGGATGCGCTTTCCGGCCGGATCAATCAACGCCGTGATGCGGCCTTGCGGATCGCGATCGAACGCTATCGATTTGCCTTCGGGGCCTGAAATGCCTGCGTCGCTGAATCGCAGGATGTTGTTCGTTGGGTCACTCAGCGCAGTGAGCTGGCCCGTTTGACCTTGGATGTCGTAGGCTATGCCCTCTTTGGTAGTTAGCAAATATGAACCTCCAAACGCTTGGGATTTGGGATTAAACGGAAGACCAGTCGTGAAATCGTACACGCTACCATCAGATTTGATTCTCAGGTCGGACGGGTTAACCGTGAGCGAACTCTTGACGCCCGCGTCGGGAACAAAGCGAGGCTCGAAGATCCCAAGAAAGCCGCCTCTAAAACCAGACGCAACCGTGGGACGGAACGTGAATCCCTGACGTTCGCCTCCAGGCAATGTCACGTAAACCCGACTGCCGACCTTGAACGGATTGTAGATACCAAACTCTTCTAGGGCATTCGGCGCTACGCTTGTCCGGAGATCCATGTTGCGGAATTCGAACCGCCAGCCAAAACCGAAGTCGCTCGACCGTCCTGCGTTAAGCGTGTCATACGTTCGCGACACGGTGATGGGGACGCCAAACACTGGCACTGTCAAGTCGGTAAATGACAGTGTGAAATTGCCGAGCTTGAGATTGCCTTCGACGTGAATGATTTGTTCGACCGATGCCGAGTTGCCACTCGTATCAACCGCCGCCAATCGCAAGACATACGTGTCGTTCTCCAACATAGTCGGATCGAGCGTGCCGAGCACACCTCCCGCCACAACGGCGGTCCCGCGGGCTATCTCGGTGAAGCTGGTGCTGCCCAGCACGGCTACTTGGAGTGTATAGAAACGCAAGTTGTCGTCATTGACCGTGCCGATGACGTCTAACGGTCGCGTGATCACCGCCTCATCGCTTGGAGATTTGATATCCACATCGGGCGCATTCGCGTCGCTGATGTCGACCACAACCAGCGATCTCGAAACATTACCGACGTTTCCAGCGGCATCGGTCGCCGTAGCTTCCACTTCGAATGTTCCGACTGAGGTGGCTCGGAAAAAGGCGACTCCGTCACGATCCAGAGGCAAAGGCACACCATCGACTAGCAACAGCAATCGCTCAACGCCAACATCGTCCGTCGCGGATACAAAGATCGTCACTTCCGATCTGAGATCCGCCGGCGACTTGCTGACGTCCACGATCACAGGAGGCGCTTGTGTGTCAGCGCTCACGGTCAGGTCATATGTTTGTCTGGCCAATGCACCGAAGGGGTCTGCGACTTCGACGGTGACGGAGCGAGTTCCGATGTCGGCAATCGACGTGGCCCAGGTGATCCGTCCCAGAGCATCGATCGCCATGCCCGACGGGGGAGAGATGAGCGAGTAGGAAAGCTCATTCCCATCGGGATCGCTAGCATTTACGTCGTAGCGATAAAGCAGGCCGGGTGTGATCGATTGCTCAGGCATCGAATTGATGACTGGAGGACGATTGGTCGACTCCACCCGTATTAAGAAACGTTGGGCTGCAATACTTGCTCTGTCATTCACGCCTAGAACGACGCGGTGATTGCCGAATTGTGAGGCGCTCGGGGTCCAGCGGATCACGCCCGAGTTAGCATCGATCGACATGCCCGCAGGAGCCACGAGCAGTTCGTATGTCAGCGAATCGCCATCCACATCCCTGGCGTCCGCATCGTAGCTGTAGGCCAAATCAACGACGGCGATGATCGTTGGAATTGTGGTAATGGATGGCGCGTGATTGATAGGTGCCGCAATGACATTGACAGTGTAGATCTGCGATGCCGTGCCGCCTTGTCCGTCCTCGACCAGTATGGCCACATCGTGCGAACCGATTTGATTGGCGGATGGCGTCCATTGCACCAGTCCGGTTGCGGCGTTGATAGTCATCCCTGCCGGAGCCCTCAAGAACGAATGGCTTAGTGAATCGCCATCGACGTCGGATGCGCGTGCCGCGTAGTTGTAGATCTGTCGAGTACTGCCCCGCGTCGGCGGGACTGTTGATATGTTGGGCGAGACGTTGATGCCCCGAACGGTGACTGTAAAGCTTTGTGTCGCCGTTCCTCCTTGCGAGTCAGTTACCAGGACCTCCACATCCGCCAGGCCCACTTGGTCGGTAGGCGGAGTCCACCGGATCGTGCCCATCAACGCGTCGATGGACATCCCGCGTGGCGCTTGATTCAAACTCCACACCAGCGGATCGCCATCACTCTCCGTTGCCCTCAGGTTGTACGCATAGGCCTTCTCTGTCGTGCCCGTAAGGGTTGGCGATGAAACTATTTGCGGCGATGCGTTGGAAACAGTCGTCGCTACGTTAATTACAAATGCCTGCACCGCAGTTCCGCCATGGCCGTCGTTTGCAAGGATTTCGACTTCGTTGTCATCGAGTTGATCTGGTGAGGGAAACCACTGAATCAGGCGCTTTTCCCGGTCGAAGACCATACCGGCAGGCGCTTTGACCAAGGTTAAATCTAAACGATCGTTGTTTGCATCGGCGACCTCTACGGCATAGAGATATCTTCCACCCAATTGAGTTCGCGTACGAGGATTGGACGTGATCACTGGCCGTTCGTTGGGGGAGACAGAGACGACCTCGAGTTGGAACGTCAGCGAGTCTTGTCCATCTCGTCCGTCATTTACGATAATGGTGACAAAGTGGTCACCGAGTTGCCCAACTTCCGGGGTCCAAGTGAAGAGACCACTGATGGGATCGATAGACATGCCTGCCACAGACTGCTCAAGGCGAAACACGAGCGGGTCGTTTTCGGCATCCTGCGCATGGAAACGATATGCATACGATTGATGCACGACAGAGGATGGTTGTGGCGGAGGCGTGATAAAGACCGGCGCCGTTTGAGCGGACGTCGCTTTGACAGTGAACGACTGCAGATCGACACCGCCTCGGGCGTCGCTCACGCGTAGAATGACATCGTGGGCGCGGACTTGGTCTGCAGCGGCAGTCCAAATCACAACACCGGTCCCTGGATCGACGATCATTCCGTCAGGGCCGAGTAGAATGTCGAAAAGCAATGGATCAGGGTCTGCGTCCGAGGCCGCCGCGTCATAGCGGAAGTCACGCCCGACAACGGTTGTAAGCGGTGGCGTCGTAAGGAAGTTCGGGGCCTCGTTCAAAGCCTGGGATTCGATGTTTCCGAAATCCTTTATCGGTACGACCTGCCCATCGGAAAGGTTGACCTCATAGACGCCGCCCATAGGACTCGTCAGACGCGAGTTTATCGACGATTCTTCGCGAACCGTATAGTCGCCTGGAGCGAGGTTGTCGAAGGCATAATGGCCATTCGCGTCGGTGATAACAAATCGCTCTCTGGGATCGCGACGGTAGTTGCGAGACTGGTCGAGGTACACAATCCTCCCGGCCAGTCCTGGCTCGCCAGCGTTGCGCACACCGTCACCGTCCAGGTCGTTGAATACAGTGCCGCTGATTTTTGCGGGAGTAACGGTCGGTGTAATGACGATGTTTTGGCTGTCGAATCCATGACGGCCATCATCGACTCGGACGGTGGCGAGCGGAGTGCCGACACTGAGCGAAGCGACGGGCCACCGGATCGCTCCCGTTCGGCTGTTGATAGTCATGCCAAAGGGGGCAGTGACTAGCGAATAGGTGAGCGAATCGCCGTCAGGGTCGATGCCGCGAACGTCGTACTCGTACAATTGGGGCGGATAAACTTCATTGAAGCTAAAGTCATCGAAGCCAGTACTCGATGTGCCTCGAATCACGGCCGTATGAATGCCAGGCGTTGAGAGAGTGAGCACAGCAAATCCGTTATCGATGGCCGATGTGCTCTCGAGCAACACACCATCAACACCAAAGCCTTCCAACACGACCGTTCCTAATGCCCCCTGTCGATCGACTTTGACCGACACGAAATCAGTCAGTGCGGGGATGGACGGATCGTTGGGGAGGAAGAATTCGGCAACGATAGGAGCGTCGTATTTGATGATCGAAGCGGCTCCCATCCCACCTATTCCATTGCTGCCACTGGTCGCATGTCCCACTCCAAGGCCCACGACGGCAACCGACGGAACGCCGTTCCCACTGCGGAAAGTCACGCCATGTGTTGCCAGGAAGCGGTCCGAGAGTCTTGCCTCCGGTGGAACGTCGCTGTCTCGAAGAAACGTGGGAGTTGCAGGTAGTCCCTCGAAATCGATCGTAAGACTACTCCGATTCGCTGGAACAGGTAATATCAAAACCGAGGGTATTGGCTCGGAGATGATAATCGGTGCGCGGTTGGCAGGATCCGGTTCAACTCGAATCCTGTACGCTTGCGTTGCCGTTCCGCCTCGACCGTCGGCAGCCCGCACGCGTATCTCATGCGTGCCGAGTTGATCTACGGTTGGAGTCCAGGAAACCACCCCTGTACTGGCATCGATCGTCATTCCGTTTGGAGGTGCAAAAATGTCAGTAGCCGTGAAGCGGACGTTGTCCCAGTTGACGCCCGTGCTGCCTGATAGTCGGATCTCGAGCAACCGACCAAGCATGGGATGCTCGCTGGGCGAATCGAAGATTACCGACACATCTCGAAACGTACCCTTTGGAGGAATTGGTGCCGAGGCTGAGGTGGAAGCTAACGCTAACACTTGTCCTCCCGCTCGGAGTTCGATTTGAAAACGACCCAGGGTGTTATCAAGTCGATGGCCGACTGCAACCGTGAGTACATAGCGAGTTCTAGGACGCAATAACTCGGATAACACTTGCGAGATTGCGGGGTCATTGCTGTAGGCCATGTTTTTTCCGTCGGGAACCGCTCCGTCGGGATATTGGCTGGTACCGGGATTCGCGGCACCTGCGAATGCACCGCCAGTGAGAGTCCAGCCCGTCAGAGTGCCGATGGTGAATGCGTCCTCCCCGAGTACCTGCGCCTCGAAACTGTGGTTATTGACTGGAATCACCTCCGTCGCTGTTTCGAGAGCATAGCTCAACGTGTCACCGTCGGGATCAAAAGCATCGACGGCATACCGATAAGGAGTTTCGGCGGCCCCGATCACGACTGAAAACGAGGTGAACAACGGCGGGCGATTTGGCGGCGGTACTATGGTGGATAGCTCGAACCGATGCCGTGCGATACCTCCTCGACCGTCGTCAACTTGAACGATTATCGTGATCGTTCCTGGGCTGAGCGATGTCGGGATCGCGGTGATCAGGCCGGTCTTGCTGTCAATCGACAAGCCGTCCGGAGCCGAGACCAGCGCATACGTAAGTGGATCGTCATCGAGGTCTACTGCGTCAACGTCATATGCATATGCTCGACCAACAACCGATTCGATAATTGGCACTGTTGTGATTCGGGGGACTTGGTTCAGTGCAGCCAGAATCATCAGGTCGTAAGTGAACTGTTCTCGGTTCGGAACGAAGAAACCTATCGACTTTTCCTGACTCGATTGACCCGGCAGAAGTGTGCCGCCATCGACTAAGCGAGTGAAGTCGTAAAACGGAATCCCATCTGGCGTAACTCCGTCATAGTCTCTTAATCGGACTTTCGGATCGCTGATATTGTGGATACCGACCAAGAGCGGCGCGTCAGCCAAATACTGTCTCGCGTTGCGGATTGAGAGTTCGGTGTACAACACATCGCTGTCGTCATCGAACGACGTACGTCCGTACACACCATCGGAGCTAGCCGAAACGTCGGAGAGGAGCGAGAGATCGATGGCTCCTGCCAACGACTGCTTCCCCGACAGGGTCAGTCGAGTATTGGAGGCGAGTCCCTGCGCATCCGTTGCTGTGAACTCAAAAGCATTTTCTCCGGGTCGAACAAGAACTCGCGTGAAGAAGTTCCCCGCACCGTCCATAGCATCTACGACCCTTCCATCGAGTGTGACGTTCCCGAGTGAAGAAAGCATATCGATGGGTACGTGACCACTGATGAGCACTTGCGCTCCTGCATCGAAACTGCTGCCATTGTCTGGCGAATCAATGCTGAGACCTGAGGACACCGGATTGATGGCACGTGGGCCCGCAGGAGCCCCAAAACTAGAAATCAGCCCGCTTGGAATCCGTTCGGTGTCAGGGGAGACCGGTGTCGGGGACGAAAAATTCGTCACGAATTCAACAGACTTGATTGCCGCCGCCGATCGTGTATCGCTATCGTTGTTGACCAATCGAAAGACGAGAGCGGCTTGCGTTCCAGGTAGAACATCGGCCAGAGAAAGCGTCACTCGATTGTCCGAAAGCACAACCTGTGAAGTGCCCTTCGGCAACCCGTTTTCTGTTGAATTAAAAAACGCATCTCGCCCGGTTGCGATTGGATGTACGAGAGAGCGACCTGACGTGTCAAGCAGCGCTACTTCGAAGGCATCATGAATCCCACCTTGGCTGGAGGAATCAAATTCGATCCCTTCTAATACGAACGACAAAGCTGCCGCGTTCGTAGGAATGGTCATTTGCGTCGTCAGGGATGTGACAAACGAGGATCCCTCGCGCAATGCTGGACCGCAACCGAGGGTCGAGAAATTGCCACTCGAACCATCGCTTCGCATGAAGGCGCGTCCAACCTGCGTCTCCGATCCGTTCAAATGATTGATGATGACTAGCACGTCGAGCGGAGTGATGAATTGATCGCAGTCCACATCGAAAAAGGGTGGAGGGCTGGTGCCAGCAATCGACACATGCGGCAGTCTGCCAGTGCTAGGATCTGAAATCCGCTTTTCGTTCAGCTCATTGACGACCTGGAGAACGTCCAGCGGCGAGACAGTTTGATCGTTGTCTACATTCAACGGCGATAAACCATTGGTCCAGTCGGAGCCGATCAGCATGCAGCGGCTCTCAAGCTGCTCGAACGCGAAGCCTCGCTTCAATTCTCGATGAAAGGCACGTGATAGCCGCTTAAGATTAATGCGATTTGGCTTCGAGAAGCTCATGTGCATGAAAAGTCCCTCCAAAGTCAAGCTGCGACACCGCCTTTGCCAACGAACTAGAAAGAGTGGACATTCAGCTCGGTGGTCTGCGCAGGACGCGGTTCCAATGGTTTTCTACCGGTAGATAATGCGTAAGCGATCACTTAATCGGCTCACAAAATTCCAAAAAAGAGAAAAGAAAGTTTTGGCATGGAAAGCGCTCAAGCCGAAGTTGGTCGAATCGAAATGTAGTCGCAGCCGTCACCAACGGTACGGGATCGGAACTGTGCTCGCGAGTAACTCAGGGCATAAGCGCTCAAAGATGCGGCTTGCGGTCGCTGGCGTTGCACCACGCTTGTCTGCACGGCGATTGAGGTCGTGCATTGTTATCAGTCATAACTTTCTGCAACGATTCCGTTAGTTTATCAATCGCGATTGATAATTGGCCAGGGTGTGAATAGAGTGTATGACCGGTTAATATGTCGAAAACCAGTACTTCGTTGCTGTGCCCCACAGCAATCATTTCGCCATTCTAAGCTCTGGGCGCGTTCGGAATTACGGCACCACCTCTCAACGCTTGTTGTTGGGTTGGGATACAGCGAGTCTTGGCTCGCAACGAATGAAGTAGAAATCGCATGACGATGTCATCGAGAAACATCGCAATCCTGTTGGTCGTAGTCCTGACTATTTTCGGCCTAAGCCTTCACGCATGGTATTGGACGCAACTGCCTGATCGAATTGCCAAGCATTTCGGAATCGATGGTAATCCAAATGACTGGATGTCCAAAACCAATGCAACGATTCTCTTATGCTCATTGCAAGTTGGGCTCCCATTATTCTTTCTAACCATCGGCTTTCTTCTTTCCAAGCTACCTGCCTCAGTTATTAATATTCCGAACCGCGAATATTGGCTTCATCCCGAACGGCGAGTAGATACCATCACTCACATGACCAAGATGCTTTCCTGGATTGCGGTATTGATTACCCTGGAGATGATCTCAATCGTGCATTTAACGTTTTTGGCAAATCGGTCAGGTACGGCCCTGAACACAAATCTGTTTTTGG
>JANMHA010000478.1:0-2246 GCA_031374925.1 Pirellula sp.
CCCAGGTTGATTAACCGGGCTAGGCGTGAGTCGCAACGCGACGGCACTTTGAATCGTCATCGTATTCAAGACCGTGCCGTCGCTTCGCGACTCAGGACATCTTTGGGCTTGGGGCAACCTGGGGTTCCATTCGCTTCGCGAACTCCACCCCAGGCTATTGGCTGCCGTCGCGTTGCGACTAAGATCGATCGACGCACCGGTGCTGTTTGGCGGAGAGCAACTCGCTCCGGTCACCCAAACCGGAGCGCGTTCGCGCCAGGTCAGTGGTTTCCCACATCGCCTCAGTTTTGGGTCGGTTTTTGCCGATTCGTTTGAGCGATGCCGTTTGGAAAAAGGCCTTTCCGACAGTGCTGGAAACGCTTCTCCCGTCATAAGCCCCCGGAACCGATCGTCCAATAGCTAAAAAAAGACTCCAAGTGGCTTGCGCCACAAGCAGTCTTTTACAGGCAGCCCCTATTTGGTCGCCCTTGCAACTGGCTCGATTGGACAGCTACTTACACGATGGTTAGGTGCCAGTTCTCCCCGGTCGTTTTCCGTCGCAGAAACTCGCACCAGCCGCTCGTCAACGGTGTGCCAAGCTAAATCCGGGAGCAAGTGATACTCTGGCAACTCCTGAGTTGCGTACGTCCGCTCGCACCGTTCAAGCCCATCGCTCCATTTGGCCGTGATACAGCTTTCTCCGTTTTCGACGACCTCGTCCAACTCAACCGTGCCAGTGCCGTTTGAGCAATCCTGCAAAAGCCCAAACGGTGCCGCGACAGCTTGCTCGCTGGCTTCTGAGTCGACACGATTGCAAAGGTAGGTCAGCAGCAACCCATCCCTTGCCATCGCGATCGAACAGCTTCTTTTGGTAAAGGTGAAGACAACTATTTGTAAACTGCCTACGTGGTTCGATTTCCACATTTTGCACGCAAGCCGCAGGAATCGACCTATGTCGGACTGTTGGATTTTCATGGTTCGTCAGCTTGCCCTGCGACTTTTGGAGGACGTGGTAACAGTGCTGGTGCGGACGCACTGCGATTGGGCCAAATCGACCGTTAAGTCCTGGTTGCGAAGCGGCATCCAGACGTATTGCGTTCCGGGGCCGCAGGCTAGGATCGGCTTATCCTTGCCGTAAAGGAATAAACTGTCGGCACCGATCTTGGCTGCATACGCAAGGTTGTGTCGCGGTGTGCCTGCTCGCAGGTCGGGGCCAAGATGCAACGAACGATCCAGCTCCAGACAAACGGTGCATGATGTACCCTGCTTAGATTTACCGACCACCGCAACGTGCCCGTTTAGGTCCAAGATGACAGGCTGCAATTCCTCCGTGTTGCCTGGAAGTTGCGACAAGCAACTGCTTAAGGCGTCGCGATCGCCTGGATCGAGCTGAACCCGGTTGGTTGATCTCTGCCTGTCTGGTATCACTTGATCAACATTCGGAAACTTGGCATCCGTCTCGACCGGCAGAGTAAATCGCCAAGGTCCGGATGCGATAACGATGGCCTTATCTTGAAAGCCAATCGATGCGGCGTTGAGCCTTACGAAATCCTTGAGTGCAAACAGCCGACTTTTTCGGACAAGAATCGCCCCCGATTTCCAAGGGAAATCAAAACCGTCGAAGAGCACCATGTGACTGCCATCCGTAGCTGCCATGGTCCCATCGCGACCGTCTAACTGGACGCAACCCAGCGCGTATCGTTTCGAAATCTCATCTGTCACCTCCACGGCGTTGGCCAGACAGGGCAGGAAGCGGTCGTCGATTTTGGTCAAAGGAATGCTGTCGCCCACCAGTGCTGGAGGCTCGCGCGAGTCGAGTTCAGCATTCCGAATAGCTAAGCCCGTTTGCCAGTGAACTGTGAAGCGGCTGCCGTGCTCTGTCGATTCAACCGGACCTAATTCGATGTCGCCAGTGGACTGGGCGAGCTCTTCAAACAAATCGCAGGAAATGCTCACCGACTCGGCCAACGGTTCGCCGCCATCTTTACATGCAAAAGCGCAACTTATGGATTTTCCTGCGTCGGAAATGTGAAGGGTACAGCCGCTTGCGGTGGCGTGAATCCCGATGTCTGAAGCGAGCTTCCGAATCGGTCTGTCAAGAAAGGCGTTCGCAAACTTGCGAAACGCTTGGAGTACCGTTTTGGGGATAAACATGATTTTTGATTTCGTTAGTTGGAAGATGGTGAATTGGAAGAGCGGGCATGGTTTGCCTCGCTCGGAAGTTAGTTGACCTAAGAGTTAGACTTCCTAGGGACGTGACCTAGCTA
>JANMHA010000480.1:0-30223 GCA_031374925.1 Pirellula sp.
TGGTCGCGGCCTGGAATCGTTTGCCCAGGCAAGGTCGAAACTTTGGGAGTTCGCCCGAATTCACCCATCACGATCAACAATGTTTCATCCAACAACCCCGTCGCCAACAAGTCATCGGTGAGAGCAGCCAAACCCTGATCCAACTGGGGCAACAACGTGTTCTTGAGCTTGCCCCAGTTATCCGTATGCGTGTCCCAAGTCTGGACGATCCCCATGGTTGCTTGGACCACGGGTACGCCCGCTTCGATCATGCGTCTGGATAGTAACAACGACTGACCAAACTTGTTGCGACCATAACGATCGCGTACGGTATCGGCTTCACGACCTATATCGAAAGCGTCAACCATCTTACCGGACGTTAGCAAGTTGAAAGCGATTTGCTGCTGATCGCGAAAGGCAATCGACTCTTGGTTGGAGGGACAGTTTCGATCGCGATTGAATTGATCCAGTAAACTACGTCGAGATTGCAATCGATCGGTTGTGATGCCATCGCGTAAGCTAAGTGCGTCCATGCGAAAATTCTTCTCGTTTGGATCTCCCTGTATTTGCCACGGATCAAATTTAGGACCGAGGAATCCAGCGTTCTGACCGGGCCATGTCAACGGACCTTCGATGAGATAGTTTGGAAGAGAAACACCGCTTGGAATGCCATCGCTTCGCGGTCGGACATAATCAAGCGCGGAAGCAAAATTGGGGAAGTCGCTTCTTGATTCAACGCGATCTAAGTCGTTACCGCCCTTGGGCAATGGACCAGGTCTACCGGTCAAAGCGACATGGGTAGCGAGGAGATGATTGTGCTCGCGATGCGCAAGCGTTCGAACGATTGCCCAACGGTCCGTTTGCCGGGCCAATTTGGGCAAGTGCTCGCAAAAGGCGACTCCGGGAATGGTCGTTCCGATCGTATTGAACTCTCCGCGAACTTCAACTGGTGCGTCCGGTTTAGGATCGAGCGTATCCAATTGGCTCGGACCGCCACTAAGCAAAACGATAAGTACCGATTTGGCTTTTCCTTTGCCAGTCTGGTTTGACAAACCCGCTTCGCCACCTTTTCCTGTAGGCCAAGGGATGGTTGAACCGACAACACCCGCTGCGCCAATACGAAGAAATCCACGACGATCCAGACCGTATTTTGGTTGAAGCATGTTTATGGACTCCTGGAAGTGCTAGGGTTTGTGTGGCTCGGTGGTCTCCACTGAGCAATTGCTGAGGAATCACAGCGGAGACCGCCGTGCCACTATTGGTTTTATCCGAACAAGGACTCGATGACTCTGCCCGATGTCGTATGGTGCGGCCTGCCCTCTCGGTCTGGCAGCGTTGTATCGATAGGAATGCCAAGGGCATGAACGATTGTGGTACCGAAGTCTTGCGGACTCACTGGGTTGGAAATGGGGTACGCGGCTATCGCGTCGCTCTCTCCGTAAACGATTCCACCTCGGATACCACCGCCTGCCATCAATCCACTATAGCAAAAAGGCCAGTGTTCTCGGCCAGCGTTGGCAGCGGTAATCTGGGGCTTTCGACCGAATTCACCGACCCAGACAATCAAAGTTTCTTCGAGCATACCGCGTTGCTGCAAGTCTTCGAGAAGAGCAGAAAGAGCCATATCGGCAGGTGGAATGAGGTCGTTTTTCAGTCGGTTAAAGTTATCCCCATGCGTATCCCAAAAATTGCGTCCATCGTTATGCCAATTGACCGTCACTAGCGGAACACCATGTTCCACCAATCGACGGGCCATCAGCACTGACTGGCCATGTATATTCCGGCCGTATTCGTCGCGAGTTTTGTCGGACTCGCGGGACAAATCGAAGGCGTTTCTAACTTGCGATGAAGTGATGGATTCGAAGGCTCGAGATTGATGATCGTGCAACTGACCAGAAGCGCCGGCAATCATGGAAACTCTACGACTTTGACGCTGAGTATCCAGTGTTTGAAGGAGATCGTAACGAGATTGCATTCGCGCCAACGGCATGTCGGACGGAAGCGACAATCCGGCAGGCTTCCAGTCCTTGGCGTTCGGGTCTCCGGTGAGCAAAAGGCCGTCATGACGCGAGCCTAACCATCCGCCATGTTGACCAGGCGCTTCGCCTCCCGGTGCCGCTGGATGAAACGCTTTCCAAGGCAAGGTAACAAAGGATGGCAATCCAAAGCTGCTGGGACGCAACTTTGAGACGAGTGCTCCGATGTGCGGTGAATCTTTCTCACTTGGTGGAGTCGCGTCGCTCTTGAGGACTGGGGCAAGCTGACCTGTAACGGTAGCATGCCCACTGGAAAGGTGAGCTGGATCATCGTGCGTTAAGGACCTGATCAATGCGATCTTGTCCGTGTGTTGAGCGAGCCTCGTAAAGTGCTCGCAGATTTGCATTCCGGGAACGCGGGTCGAAATCGGCTTGAACGCTCCTCGCACCTCGGACGGAGCGTTTGGCTTTAAGTCAAACGTATCTAACTGGCTGGGGCCGCCCCACATGAAAAGAAAAATACAAGCTTTGGCTGGTTTCGCACGAACACCGACCGAAGCCGAAGCAGCTTGTGTTGGATTCAGTCCGCCCGTTAACCCGAAACCCAAACAGCCGATTGAGGCGGCGTGCAAAAATCGTCGTCGATCTTGCTGAAACGGGTGCATACGTGTCGAAGCACGAAATCGAGGCATCAATTCGACTCTGGGTGGGATGGGGGAGTAGCTATAAACCACTGGAGGGATGCACGGAAGATGTCGATTAGGCCTAGTTGGGCCAGTGGCAACACCTTCCGGCATACCTCTATCATACCATGAATCGTACCCAAAGTCACCCGCAATCTCCGTTACCCGCTACGTCAAAATCTCACCAATCGGGTGCCCTTTGCTGATTGCAAGCGGGCGATTAAAGCGATCTCTTAGCTCGGTTTCGGGCGAGAAACCCAAGCAATGGTAGATGGTTGCGGTCAGGTCCTGAGGCTCAACGCGGCCTTCCAGCGGATAGCCACCTTGTCGATCCGATCGTCCGAACACCGCCCCTCCCTGAACGCCACCGCCAGCCAAAGCGGCCGAAAAGACATGCCCCCAATGATCTCGACCGCCACTTGGATTAATCTTGGGTGAACGACCAAACTCGCCCATCCAGATCACTAAGGTCTCGTCCAACATTCCCCGTTGTTCAAGGTCCTCAATCAAGGCTGAATACGCTTGATCCATCGGCGGCATCAGCGCGTTCTTTAGCCTTTCCGCATTCTTTGCATGCGTGTCCCAGGCCGGCGCAACATTCTCGTCGGATTCTCCTCGTGTCCAATTCACTTGAACCAGTGACACGCCCGCTTCCACAAGCCGTCGCGCTAACAGCACACTTTGGCCAAATCGATTGACTCCGTACCGTTCGCGAGTCGACTGGGATTCTCGTTCTATCGCGAACGCTTGTTGCGCCGTGTTGGTTCGCAACAGATCGATCGCCTTGTTTTGCCATACGGCCCAACGTTGAGTGGAAGTACTGCGATGCAACGCCTCGAGCCTTTTATTCATCGTATCTTGAAGCGCACGTCGGGCCAGCAAACGATCCGTTGTCATGTCAGCCGGGAGCGCGATCGTTGGTACACGGAAATCCTTTTTGTGGGGATCGCAATTCACAAGCCAAGGATCGGCGTGATCGCCAAGCCAACCTGCATCTTGTCCTGGCCAAAGAATGTGACCTGTGTTCCATATCTCTTCCGGAAGTCGTACCGAACCGGGCAGGCTTGTCGCATCACCCTTTAGGTGCCGAACGACCGCCGCCAAGGACGGCCAATCGTTGGGCGCTCCTGGCAAGGCGTTTTCGTTGTTCTTTGGCGAATGCGGGTAACCCGTCAACATCCAATAGCCACTGGACGAATGGGCATTGTCGTCTGTGGCCATCGCTCGAAGCACCGCGATTCGATCCGTAAGTTTCGCGGTCTTGGGCATCAACTCACCAACCCTCAAACCAGGAGTTGCAGTCGCAATCGTTCCAAGTTCGCCCCGGATTTCACTAGGCGCGTCGGGTTTTGGATCCCAAGTTTCGTGCTGAGGTGGACCGCCAAGCAGAAACAAAACGATGCAAGATTTTGCCTTTCCAAACGAACCACTCAGTTGGAGCGGATGAGTTGGCGAATTGGTGTTTTCACGGCCCTGCATCAGCTGAGGCAGCCCAAGTCCGACTGCTCCTAAGCCGCCGATTCGCAACCACTCGCGTCGGGAAAGACCATCGCACAACATGACACCGGAGTGATTCAGCGAAAGCATGGAGGGAGGCAGCGTTTTGAAGAATGGGCGGGAGAATTCGGCGGAACAAATAGGGCTCAACCATGATAACAGACTCAAGGGAGCAAGCGAGGAGTCGAGCAGACGCGGGGTAGGTTACCTGCTTCGTGCGACGCTTTCGAGAATGTCCTGACCAAACTGTCCTTTTTGACAGGTATGCTTTCACTCTCGAAACTATTTTCAATCGCAAACCATTGCCCACAAGTAACTTAAGAAATTCTTTTCAAGCGTGGCACGCCGGTTGCTCTCGCACTGGGACACCTATCGACGACTGCCAAAACTGGCTCGCTTCGTTTTCAGGTGAGATTTTGTTTATCAGATGGTTTGGGTGCGGGGAGCCTGCACTTCGTAATACACAGATTAATGTTCGTTGGTTGTTACCAGCTCATCGCAAGGAGTTCACCGTGGCAAAACAAATGGTTTTTGATGACGAGGCGCGACAGCCACTTTTGGCTGGCGTTTCCAAGCTCGCGCGAGCAGTTCGCAGCACTTTGGGCCCTCGAGGACGAAATGCAGTTCTCGACAAGGGTTGGGGCTCTCCGAAGATCACCAAGGACGGTGTTACGGTCGCCGAAGAGATTGAATTGGACGATCCTTATGAGAACTTGGGCGCCCAGCTAGTCAAAGAAGCTGCCAGCAAAACCAACGATGTAGCTGGTGATGGAACCACCACCGCAACCGTTCTCGCTGAGGCCATTTTCCGCGAGGGGCTCAAGATGATCGCCGCCGGTGCGGATCCGATGGCTCTTTCTAGAGGAATCGCTAAGGCTGTTGAGTGCGTCAAAGCCGAAATCGATAAGGTAGCGATTCCAATCGATGCCAAGAACAAGAAGGAAATCAAACAAGTTGCAACCATCGCTGGCAACAATGACCCTGCGATTGGCGATGTTCTAGCTGAAGCTTTCCTAAAGGTTGGCAAAGACGGTGTGATTTCGGTCGAAGAGGGCCGTGGCAACGAAACAACTGTCGAAGTCGTCGAAGGGATGCAATTCGATCGTGGCTTCTTGTCGCCGCACTTCGTGACCAATCAAGACGAAGTTTCGGTCGAGCTCGAAGACTGCTATATCTTGATTCACGAGGAAAAGATCAGCAACAACAAGAAGCTGATTCCTCTGCTCGAAGCCATCAGCAAGGCCAAGAAGCCATTGCTTATAATCGCGGAAGACATCGATGGAGATGCATTGGCAACGCTCGTGATCAACAAGATGCGAGGTATCCTCAATGTTGCCGCAGTAAAAGCTCCTGGCTACGGCGATCGACGTAAGGCTATCCTCGGCGACATCGCTTCGTTGACCAATGCCAAGGCGATTTTCAAGGACCTCGGTATCGATCTCGAATCGGTCAAGCTGAGCGACTTGGGCCGAGCCAAGAAGATTCACATCACCAGCGAAAACACTGTTGTTATCGGCGGTGCTGGCAAGAAGGACATCATCGAAGCCCGCGTGGTTCAGCTCCGTCGCGAAATCGAAAACACCGACAGTGACTACGATCGTGAAAAACTCCAGGAGCGACTCGCGAAGCTCGCCGGTGGTGTTGCTCAAATCAACGTCGGTGCTGCAACCGAAACTGAAATGAAAGAGCGTAAAGCGCTAATCGACGATGCCAAAGCTGCAACGCAAGCTGCACTCGCTGAAGGTATTGTTCCTGGTGGTGGTGTTGCTCTGATTCGCTGCGAAGCGGCTTTGAACAAGCTAAAGCTCGAAGGGGACGAAAAGCTAGGCGCGAAGATCATCTCTAATGTTCTCGATTACCCGCTTCGCGCCATTGCCAACAATGCTGGCGTCGACGGAGCTGTAGTTGTGAATCGCGTTCGTCAGCAGAAGGAACGAACCGAAGGCTATGACGCCAACACTGACAAATACGTCGACATGATCAAAGCCGGTATCATCGATCCTGCTAAGGTTGTTAAGACAGCCTTAGGCAATGCAGCCTCGGTTGCTTCGCTTTTGCTGACCACTGAATCCTTGATCACTGAGATTCCAAAGGAAGAGGAAGAAGCTGCTGGTGGACATCACGACCATGACCAAGGCATGGGTGGCATGGGTGGCATGGGCGGTATGGGAGGAATGGGCGGCGGTATGGGCGGGATGATGTAGTTCTCCCGTACCAGTAGCGATTCTCGATTCAATTCAATTCAACAGATCAAACATTTTTTAGTACAAGGAATATTCCAAATGGCAAAGGTAAACATTCGTCCTCTTGATGACCGTGTCGTTGTGCAGCCGCTCGAAGCAGAGGAGACCACCGCTGGTGGTATCGTTTTGCCAGATTCGGCTAAAGAAAAGCCACAACGCGGCAAGGTTGTTGCTGTTGGGCCAGGCAAGCTGCTTGATAGCGGTGTTCGCGGTGCTTTGAGTGTGACTGTTGGCGACGAAGTCATCTTCGGCAAGTACGGCGGAAGCGAAGTGGAAATCGATGGCGTTGAGTACAAGATTCTTCGAGAAAGCGACGTTCTTGCTAAGCTTGCTTAGTTCGCTCGGCCTTAACGGCCCAAACTCCCAACCATCGCTTTTTTGAGGCGATGGTCCTCCAACCGACTTTTCCTATAAATCCATAAGGACTGCTAAGCGTGGCTAAGCAATTACTATTTGACGACCAGGCCCGAGCGAGAATGCTCCAGGGTGTAGAGAAACTAGCGAATGCCGTAGCCGTGACCATGGGTCCGACCGGTCGCAACGTGATCATCGATAAGAGCTTCGGTGGTCCAACCGTTACGAAAGACGGCGTCACTGTTGCCAAGGAAATCGAACTCGAAGATCGCTTCGAAAACATGGGCGCTAAGCTCGTGGTCGAAGTCGCTCAAAAGACAAGCGATCTCGCGGGTGACGGAACCACCACAGCAACCGTTCTAGCCCGAGCCATCTTCAAGGAAGGGCTGAGAAACGTTGCCGCGGGCAGCAACCCGTCGGCGATTCGTCGTGGCATCGACAAGGCTGTTGAAGCGGTTGTTGCCAAGCTACAAGAGATGGCCAAGCCTGTCAGCAACCGTCAAGAAGTTGCTGCGGTTGGCTCAATCTCCGCAAACAATGATATGTCGATTGGCTCACTATTAGCCGAAGCCCTCGAACGCGTTGGCAAAGACGGCGTTATCACGGTGGAAGAGGGAAAGACTGCCGACACGACCGTTGAGTACGTAGACGGCATGCAATTCGACAAGGGATTTGTTTCCCCGTATTTCATCAATACACCTGCGACCATGAGTTGCACGTACGAGAACGCACTGGTTCTGTTGTTCGACAAGAAGATTAGCAACATCCGCGATTTGGTGCCGTTGCTCGAAAAGATCAGCGCGGCCAGCCAACCGTTCTTGATCATCTGCGAAGATGTCGATGCCGAAGCGTTGACCCTCTTGGTGGTGAACAAGCTGCGTGGCACGCTCAATGTCTGTGCTGTAAAAGCACCAGGCTTTGGCGATCGCCGCAAGGCTATGCTGGGCGACATCGCTGTGTTGACCGGCGGTACCTTCATTAGCGAAGACCTAGGCATCCAACTTGAAAAAGTTTCGTTGGAACATCTCGGTCGCGTAAAAAAGGTGGTCGTTGACAAAAACAACACAACTCTCGTCGAAGGCGGAGGAGATCGCAAGGCGATCGCTCAACGCGTCGCTCAAATCCGTGCTCAAATCGAGCAGACGGACAGCGAATACGACAAGGAAAAGTTCCAGGAACGACTCGCGAAGTTGGCTGGCGGCGTTGCCGTGATCAGCGTTGGTGCCGAGACCGAAGCCGACATGAAGCAAAAGAAGGCCCGCGTCGAAGATGCTTTGCATGCTACGCGTGCTGCTGTGGAAGAAGGAATTCTTCCTGGTGGTGGTGTTGCGTTGTTGCGATGCCGCGATACCGTGATTGCACTTGCCAAGGGTCTCAGCGGCGACGAGAAGACAGGTGCCGAGATCATTTTGAGAGCCCTAGAATCACCACTTCGTCAAATCGCTGACAATGCTGGCATTGATGGCAGCGTTGTGGCTGACGAAGTTGCTCAGAAGCCTCTCAACATGGGCTACGACGCCAACAAGGGCGTTTATGTCGACATGCTGAAGTCCGGCATTATTGACCCCGTGAAGGTAGTCCGAACGGCATTGGCAAACGCAGCAAGCATTTCAGGTTTGCTGCTGACAACCGATTCCCTGGTGACGACCTATGATAAAGACGATAAGAACAAGCGAAAGGTCGAAGGCTCCGTCAACTAATGGTTGATTGGCTAGCTATTTCGATCGCTTGAAAGTTCAGGGGTCACTTGCGATAGTGTTTGACACTCCGCGGGTGCCCCTTTTTTTCTAACCAAAACCGATTCCGAAGCAAAGGTTGCTTCGCCCTTAAATCACGAGCTTGAACGTGGCCACAAAACGATGTTACTACGAGATCCTCAGCGTCCAGCAATCCGCGACGCAGGATGAAATCTCGAAAGCCTATCGCAAGCTTGCACTTAAGTATCACCCGGATTCCAATCAAGGTGATACCGATGCGATCCATCAGTTCAAAGAAGCCGCCGAGGCCTACGAAGTCTTAAGCGATCAGCAAAAACGGAGCCGTTACGATCAGCATGGACATGCGGGGGTCGAAGCCGGCAACGGTGGCGGGTTCCGCGATGTTGGCGATATTTTTGAAGCGTTTGGCGACGTTTTTGGCGGTACTATCTTTGAGGACTTCTTTGGCGGCGGTGGCGGAGGCCGATCGCGAGGTCGCGTTCGCCGTGGGGCGGATTTGCGATGCGATGTAACGCTGGATCTTGAGGAAGCAGCCAAGGGCGTTACCAAGACCGTTTCGTTAACACGACATGCCGCTTGCGACACTTGTTCAGGCTCGGGTGCAGCTGCTGGTTCACAGCCGGAAACCTGCAGAAAATGCCAAGGACGCGGGCAAGTCGTTCAAGCCTCTGGAATCCTGAGGGTCCAAACAACGTGTCCAATCTGCCGTGGCAGCGGCAAGTCGATTAGTAAGCCTTGCAAGACATGCGACGGCCAAGGACTCAAGCCACACGAAGTCAAGTTGGAAGTGAAGATCCCGGCTGGGGTTGACGACGGAATGCGGGTTCGACTACCGGGCGAGGGACAACCCAGTCCGGACGGTGGACCTCGCGGTGACGCTTATTGCTTTATACACTTGAAGCAACATTCCATTTTCCATCGCGACGGCCACAACTTAGTCTTCCAATTGCCGATCGCCTTCAGTCAAGCGGCTTTGGGAGCAACGGTGGCCGTGCCAACGCTCGATGGCAAGAAGTCGCTCGATCTAGCTGCTGGTACTCAAAGCGGAACCGTGTTTCGCTTGCGAGGACTTGGGATGCCTGACCCGCACACCGGTGCACGTGGTGACATGCTCGTGGAGACGATCATCGAAGTGCCGAAGAAACTGACGAAGCGCCAGCAGGAATTGCTTCGAGAACTTGCCGAGCTGGATGAAAAAGAAATCACGCCCGAACGCAAGGGATTCATGGACCGAATCGTGGCCTATTTTCAGGGCGATGTGGCGGAAACCGCTGCAAAGTCCAAGACCTAAAAGTCGATTTGCTAACTCCCCTTCCATAGTGACTTAAGATGTCAAAACAACCTAAAGATGAATTCAATCAGGACTCTGGCGCTGAAAACTCAGCAAACGATTCCATTTTTGAAGCGATGAATAACGATGCCGTGGGCACCGAATCTCCGGAGCAAGTAGTGGACTTGCTCGAGCAACAAGTGGCGGAATTCCGAGACCGCGAACTGAAAGCCCAAGCGGAACTCGAGAACTTCCGAAAGCGGTTATTGCGAGATACGGAACAGCAGCTCAAGTATGCGGTGGTTCCATTCGTGCGGGACTTGCTCGAAGTTGTCGACAACTTGAATCGAGCCACCGACGCAGCCACCGCCAGCGGTAGCACCGACAGCTTGGTTTCCGGCGTCAAATTAGTTCAGAGCCAGTTGGCGACTGTTTTAGGAAAGCACGATTGCAGACCGATTGTTTCGATCGGACAAACGTTCAACCCGTATCATCATCAAGCGATTTCGCAGCAGCCCAGTACGGAGTTCGCCGCTGGGATCATCATGTACGAAACTTCAGTCGGCTATATCCTGCACGACCGAGTAATTCGGCCCAGCATGGTGATTGTCTCTACCGGACCAGCAACTTAAACAAGAGAGCGGGGGTTTCCCTATGCCTACGTACGATTACGAATGTGACGCCTGCGATCATACCTTTGAATTGTTTCAATCGATCATGGCGGACCCGGAAAAGAAGTGTCCAAAGTGCAAGAAGATGAAGCTGCGAAGGCTGATTGGGACCGGAGCGGCCGTAGTATTCAAGGGGACGGGCTTTTATCAAACCGACTACCGTAGCGAGTCCTACAAAAAATCGGCAGCGTCGGATTCGAAGAACTCGTCCGAATCCAAGTCGGAATCCAAGTCTGACAGCAAGTCCGAATCGACGTCTTCGGAATCGAAATCCACTGAATCCAAAGCATCCGAATCGAAATCAGAGAGCAAATCGGAACGCAGCCCGTCGGAATCCAAGTCCTCGGACACTTCCGCGACCAAGGCTGCTGAGACCAAAGCGACGCCAAGTTCGGAGCCAAGGAGCAAAGGCAAACGCAACGAGTAAAACCATTGTGGCCTTTCGCTCCTAGTGCTGTGAATTTATCAGATGGATGTCCACCATCGTGTGGCACGTCCCTGAGTTTGCGAAGGGCGTGGTGAATCGCCCGAAACATGTGCCACAGTTCCCACGCCCACGCTTCGCTTTGGGCGTGCCACACGCCAGTGTCGCCTTTTGCTCCGCAAAAGTGTGTTAACGAGGCGCACTTTCGCGGAGCGAAAGGCGACAATAATAAATTCACGGCCTAGGAGCAAAAGGCCACAAAGTTGCTACTGAGGTTTGCGTGGTGGAGCGAATTTGATGCGTTCCACAAGCCGTTGAATCTCATCCCCTTGTCGTTGGCCGGTAACGGCGGTGATGGCTCGGATGACGTTCTCGTATCTCAGGTTGTAGTCCAAGTCGATTTCAACTTCTGGCCCATCGTCGGGCGTCGGCGGTGCGTTCCCGCCCGTCAAGCTCAGGATATGGCCTCGGAGCTTGGTGAAGTCGTTTCCGAACGACAAACTGTCGTTGACGATGATGTCTGTCAATTCGCCGTCCGCATTTGCCCGCAATCGCACTTTGATTGGGATGTTGGTCGTATCTGGATTGCCACCGCTTCCCGCAATCGGCATCTTGACACTGAAGTCCCCCTCCTGCGCCGCGATCTTAAAAGTCATTACGAAAAAAATTAGCAGCAAAAAAATCACATCGATCATCGATGTGAGTTGCAATTCTGCTTTATCTTGCCCACGTTTGGATTGGAATTTCATGATTATACCTGTAGATAAGACTAGCTCTGTTCTTCCCGGACGCGTAAGGCAAATTTCTCGAAGCCGAGTTCTTGGCACTTTTTGATTAGGTCCTGAACCACTCCGCCGGGTGCGCTTTGATGTCCGCGAATGATAATGTTGGCGTCTTTGGCGGTTTGGTTCCTGGACTTCAGCAGTTCCACTTCCGTTTTCAGCAGAGGAGCTATGGAATCTACGGTGACCACATTCGCGCCCATGTAAATGGTCGAATTCGAATCCAAATGCAACACGATTGGGAAGTTGAGCGGCGCGTCAGGTGGTTTGGCTAACTCGCTGGCGGGAAGTTTTATTTTGTCGTTCTGGTCATCTTGAGAGAAATTGATCAGCACCATGAAGAAAATGATCAACTGGAATACCATATCGATCATAGCCGTCATGTCCCCTTCGGCCATTTTGGAATCGAATCTCTGGCGAACCTTCATACTGCACTATCCCATGTTTTAGGCTTTGACGAACGCTTGAAACTTGTCCAACATTTCTTCGCTTTGCGTACCCGCAGTTAAGATAAATCGTTGGACCCGATTTCGCAGGATGTTGTAAATCGTGATGGCCGGAATAGCTAGAAACAAGCCGAACAAGGTTGTGTAGAGGGCTTGCTCAATACCACCTGCCAATTCGGAAGGCTTGATCGTTGTGGTGCTGCTGGCGATTCTGGAAAAGGATACAACCATCCCTTGCACGGTTCCAAGCAAGCCAACCATCGGAGCGATGTTTCCGATCAAAGCAAGGTAGCTCAGCAAATGCTCCGTTTTCATGGTCTCTGATTCACCTACGATTTGCATCGCTTCCAAGGCCGAGTCTTTGCCACTTTGCAGTTTACCTAAACCGGCAGCCACGACCTGACCTAAGAAACTCTCGTCGGCCCGCACCAATTCCACAGCGGCTTGTGCGTTCTTTTCCCCCAAGCTGGCATCGACTCCTTGGATCAAGTCATCCGGGACAAAATTGTTCTTTTGCACAGCCAGCAACGCCCTGACGACGAGTGCGACCAGGACGATGCTCATCACCAAAAAGATGATCGCATACATCGCTCCAAGTGCATTCCAAGTCTTGACCAGCAGATTCTCAGACTTGGGAGCTGTTGCATCCTGGGCGAGCAAATCGGTACAAAGAAAGGACGCTACGAACAACATCACAACAGCGGGAAGAGCGATTGCGACAAGGGACCGCGCGCGTCGAAAACAAGATTGCATGGCGACTCCGTGAATGGTCAAACTGGTGAGGTAAGGAGGAGGAAAAGGATTCTAAGTACTCTTTGCGTCTGACTCTCAAACGCGGCGAATATGTTTATCGTACTCAACTAATCCCCGAAAGAGATTGGGGGAGTCGCCGAATGCGGATCATTTTTGGGATGGTTGTGCCGATTGAGACGCTATTTCTTGAGCCAAGGTGAGGTTGGGTACAATTTGGACAGCCGACTCTTCGTTTCGGTTGCTCGTTGGTTCTCACCAATCAATGGCCAAAGTTGCGAAAGTTGGTACAAGGCTTCTGCGTGGGCTTCCGGTTCACTGGCGTAAAGCAAGTCGGTCTTCAAGTACGCAAGAATAGCTTCGTCGTTGTTGCCAGAGGCTCGCAAAACTCCGCCGAGAGCGTTGAATAACGCCGAATACAACTCGGCATCGGTCGAGTCCCCTTCGTCCACCATTTTTTCTAAGGCTGCAACTGCTTGTGGAGCTTGACCATCTGCGGCGTCGCATCGTATCGATGCCAAGCTGGCCAGCTTTTTAAATTTGAGCGAGGCCGTATCGGAGACTTGTGCCTGTGCTACTAAGTCAAGTTTTGCCCTGGCTTCGGCCGTCTTCTTGCTGGCAAGCAAAGCTTTTCCGCTCAAGTAGTTTCCTTTGACTTTGAGTTCGAGGAATGGCGAGCCGGCCAAAACACCGAAATACCTGGGAGCTTGGTCTGGTGTACCGGCCGCCATTGCAAGTTCACCCAGCGCTTCGGATGCCATATAAAATAGGTGGGATGTGCCGTTATCTTTTGCCCAAGCCAGGAGTAATTTGCTGGCCGCCGCCGCGTCCCCTTTTCCTCGCAATGCATTGAGAGCCGCAATGTAGCCCTTGAAAAAGAGGTAATCCTGCCTGATCTCTTCGACCTTGATTGAGGGAAAGTCGATCTTTGCAAATTCTTCCATCGCTTGATCTATGAGTCCCTGTCCAATGGAATCTTTGGCGCGAGACAATGCTTGAGGTTCGCCTTCGAAAAGCACACGACTGATTTGGTTGGTGTCGAAATTCTGATTGGTACCTCCCTTTTCGATCACGACCTTGTCTCGAGTCCTTTCTACGATCTTGCCAGTGCCCGCCACTCCTTTTAAGGGAAAAACTTTATCTTGGCACAAGCTAGGCTGGACGGCAGTCACGGCGACGAGTACCGCGACGGCAGCGAGAGTGATGGAAGAACTACGAGTGTTGGTGAATCGCATGGGTTGTTTTAAAGGTCTAGGAGTAGTTAATTGGATGTTGGTTTTCGGAAGTGTTTTCTTGGGCGAGCGGCAGATTGGAGTATCCCAACCCGAAGCGTAAGCGAGGGACAATTACGTTGGTCCCTCACTTACGTGTCGGGTTATGATTTACTACTTAAACTCTTGCAGACCAACGACCGGTTTGCCTAAGTCTTGTTGAAGTTCTCGAAGCAGCTTTTCGAAATTCGATCGAATCTCTGGCGAGCCTAGCTCTGGATACGTCTGAACCGTCTCGCGGATTTTAGTCAGCGCACGCTCCAGGCCTTGCTTCTTCTTTTCAGTATTGGTTTCGCTCAATGCAATCGACCTTAGTCCGCTTGAAATACTGAGCCTAGCTTCAAAGAATATTTCTTTGAAATCCGAGACGCGAGCCGCCGTAACGCTGTTGATTTTCCCCCAACCCCAAATGATGTTGGTTTTTTTTGCATCCGGCTCAGCACCGAAGACAGCTTTCCTGATCAATTCGATATTTTTTCCATTGGCCCACAACTGCAGATTCCTGGCCGCTTCGACTTGCAAAGTCAGGTTTTTTGAATTCGCAATAAGCGATTGGACAAACAACGCGTGTGCTTCCTCAAACTTGCCTGCACCGCTTTTGGCGAGCGCTAGTTTCAACTGCAATTCTTCTGGTTTGCGTTTTGCTTCGATCAGCTCAGCCGCTGGTTTGGCTGCAACTTTGCTCAGAACGGCTTCGGCGACGACCATCAGCGGCTTCGCATTGGCCGCCAGGTTAGGGATCTCATGCATCTTTCTCGCAAGGGTTAAAACGGAACTGCCGACCGAATCGAGTATCGCTATGTCGGAACTGACAGAAACCAATTGTTGAATCAGAACGCCGAAAGCAGCCCCCAACTTGGCTTGCTCTTCGGTGCTATCACTAGCCTCCAGCTTCATAAGGAGTTTGACGGCAAGGTTGTTGAGTGCGTTGGTCAAGGCAGAATCATCCGCGCCCGATAACTCCTTCATTTTCTGAACCACTTGGGTCACGCTCTCCGTCGAAAGCTGCTGTTTTCCGCTTCCAGCCGCTTGCACCATGGCTTGCAATTTGAGCCGATAGGCTTCCAGTTGGACGCTGGGGTCCAATTCCTTAACCGAAGTCGTCAGTGCAATGGCACCCTTGGATGGCGCGTCGATCGTCATTAGCGCTTCGTCAATTCGATCGGACATCAGGTAGATGTTGACTAGCGCGTTGACTCCACTCACCATGTTTTTGTCGGTTTTGTCGGGCTGCATTGCATCCCAGGTCGATCGCAACAGTTTCTCCGAGCGTTGTTTTTTGTTTAGATCCTCCGGGGTTTCGGCGGTTTTGTTCTTTCGGTGTTCGTAGGCAGCCTGTTGGTATTCCCCCCAAAGGATCTGACCAAGCATACTCGCGCCACCCCCGCTGCTGTTGCCTTGCGCCAAGGCAATGTGTTTCTCCGCATCCTCATAGTGTTTGTGGATCAAGTCCAATTTAACCAAAAGGTCGATTGCATTCTGTGCTTCCTCCGAAGCGGGGTCGATAAGGATGAGTTGGTTGGCAAGTCGCTCCAGAGTTGTAACGAACGCGAGCTGTCGGTCGGAGGGCACCTCGGAAATAATTTTGCCCAACCCCATCAGAGCGAAACCGCCACACTTCTGAGCCTTGTCGGTTCCCTTGCCCGACGCCAACAATTCTTGTGACAGGGCGACTGCTTCCCAATACTGTTCCGTTTTTAGATGCAAGTAAGCCAGCAAGAATTTCGCTTCCAGCAGGTCCTCGCGAGAGTCCGAGCTTTTATGCAATCGCAAAGCTCGCTGATACAGATCGATGGATTGCTTTCGGTCTCGCGCGGCATCGTTCTGAATGGTTTGAATCTGAGCCTGGATCGTCGCGTCGTTGTTTGCGTTCCCCCCCGCGAGTTGCTGCTGCAGAATGGGGAGTGTGGACTCTGCCGATTCCGCTCGATCCAGTCGTTCACGTGCGATTTTGATGGTATCCGCCCAGGCCCTGGTGTCCGGTAATTTCACATCCACCCTTTCCACCGTTTCGATCCCCAATTCGCTGAGGCATTGCTTTGCTTTTGCAACATGAGGCCCTTTTTTCTTTAGGATCGCTTGAAGCGTTTCGCGTGCAGCTCGACGGTTGTTTTTGTATTTGTTCTCGTCCTTGCGTTCATCGAGAGTTTTGGCCCAAGCCAATCGTGCTTCTGCCGTAGCAAGTTGCAGATCAAGCCACTCAGGATCGTCCCGTTCCTTCGCGGTTGCCGTTCTGAAGGCATCTTCCCCCCGTTGAATAGCTGCTTCGTATTTGGCGGCCTTTTCTGACGAGTCTAGCCGAATGATTCCAACGACAGCTTGGACGCGCCAAGTCCGAAAGATTCCCTCCCCTTCGTTCTCTGCAACACGCGTGTAACTATTGCGAGCTTCGTCTATTTTTCCAAGCTGACCTTGGACCTCTGCCAAGTAAAGCAGACTGAGCATACGACGACCAGCCTCCTGTGATCCAATCGTCTTGTCGACAACTGCGATAAAGTTCGCTTCGGATTTTTCCAGCCACGTACGCCGATCCGGAGATTGCGCATCGTAGGTTTGAGCTATGAATTCCATAGTTTTGGCCTGTAGGATTTGAGCTTGGCGATACTCTTTTTGGTACTGTTCCCTCAGTTCCGTCAATTCCTTCAAGTCCTTTCCCTCGATCTTGATTGTCTTGATTTTATCCCCGGCCATCGACTCGAGAGTCGGTTTCAGTTCTTCCGAGATCTTGGTGTAAAGCTCCATGGCTTCCGTATATGCCTGGCGCGATTTTGATCGCCAGCTTTCCGATGAAATGACGTTTTCTGGTTTCTTGCTTTCGTCGAGTGCGGACTGAGCTCGATCCAACAACAGGTCTCCCAGCTTGGTTTGTGTTTCGCTGCGTCGCGAGTGGGTTGGAGCCGAAGCAAGGAATTCCTTAAAGCCTTTTTCTATTGCCAACATCCGCTCGTCGCGTTGTTGAGGCGTTTTAACAGTTCGAAGAGACTCCTGCATCAAAATGACACGTTCGAGCGGTAGATCCGCCTTCATGCTGGCTGGCAAGCGGTTTTTTGCTGCGCTAATTTCCAAATACTTGAGCCCCTGGTCGTAATAGCCCTCCTCACGCAATCGGTTTAGGAAGCGTTTTGCGGGCTCGTCTGCATCCAGAGCAGTTGACGAAAAGAGAATTGCGGCGAAGATCCCGACCAGATTGATCGTCTTTGCCACTAACGTAGCAGCGTATCTCCGAGACGCTGGGTGTCCGCCTCGGAGATGCGCCACTAGCGTAGCAGCGTATCTCCGAGACGCTGGGTGTCCGCCTCGGAGATGCGGACCTACGGTTGGGTGTTCGCCTCGGAGATGCGGACCTACGACGAAGCGTCGGAGCCATTTTCTTGAAGGGATGAATAGTTCAGCGATGGTCGATGGCATGAGAAAAACCTGGATGGCAGTGAGCGCAGAACAAGACGAGATCGATCGCTTTCATTATAGCCATTAATTGCCATCGCATAGCTCATTCATTAGGAATCCCATTCACCTTGCAAGGGAAACTCACGTGGGGAATTCTCGCGAGGCAACGGAGTTGGTGAAGCGATAGTCCACGGAGAGCTATCCCAGCGGTAAAACCCATCCTGTTTTTCAACAAGGCTTGTGTCTGGGATTAACGAAGCGGGATCCAATAAATCCGGCTTCTCTCGTCTTTCCACTTTTGTCGAGAAGCCTACCGATTCCTCTTCGACATCTGGTTCTATCGTAACGGCACTATCAGCAACGGAGTCGAGTTCGTCCTCAACGGCGGCCTGTCGAAAGGCGGCGTTGACGTTGTCTAGTGCAATCATTCCCGCTGTTGGATCGATGGGTGCTGCCGTGTCGGATTCACCGAGATAACACTCCTCAACCTTCCTGACTACGTCTATCAGTCGCAAGCCGAAGTCGGTGGCAATCCTTCTGCACTCGTCATACTCCGGAGAAAAGTTAACTTTACCCGTGGGGAGTTCTGAAACCTTGCCGACGACGACACCCCATGGCGTTGGAACATCGATCGCCGCTCGCGGCAAGATCGTGCGGGCTTGTTTGCGGTAACGAATTCCCAGTGTACCGGTTTGTTGAAACAGAATCGATTCCATGGCTTGCCGGTCCTGGGGTTTTGCGATCACGGTCAGCAAAGTTCCTGGACGGTTTTTTTTCATTTGGATAGGAACGGTAAAGACGTCAAGCGCACCTGCCTTCCAAAGTCGCTCGATTGCAAAGCCAATTTGCTCGCCCGTAACGTCATCCAGGTTGCACTCAAGAAGCAAGATCGAATCGTCACGTTGCGGCTTGGTTGTGAGAGCATTTCCGATCAGAATTCGAAGTAAGTTCGGTCGGTCCGGCATGTCCTTTCGGCCTGCTCCGTAGCCAATGCGTCCAACTTGCATCGGCGGCATTGGACCAAACTCCGAAGCTAGTTCAGTGATGATGGCGGCTCCGGTTGGAGTCGTCATTTCCATCCCGATCTGAGTCGGCGCGATCGGAACTCCAACTAATAGTTCCGCGGTGGCGGGTGCGGGGACGCTAACTAGTCCATGAGCGATTCGGATTTGCCCAGTTCCGGTCGGCACGGGTGAAGCGTATGCCCGTTCGATTTGGAGCAAATCCCAAGCGACCGAGACTCCCACCATGTCCACAATCGAATCGATCGCTCCCACCTCATGAAATTGAACTCGATCGATAGTAGTGCCGTGCACCTTGGCTTCCGCGCGGCCGATACGCTCAAAGAGCCGTATGGCCAACTCCTTGGCTCCAGGCGTAATCTTTGCCCTACGAAGCAATGCAAGGATATCTCGCAAAGTTCGGTGGGAATGTTCGGGTGGATGTTCGATTGTCAGTAGTTTGCCTCGAAATCCGCGCTTAGAAGTGTTCGAAACAGAAAGTCGAACCTCTCCGACGTTCATCGAAGCGATAGCGGCCTGTACCGCGGACAATTCGGCACCGGCATCCAATAGAGCGCCCAAAGTCATGTCGCCGCTGATGCCGCTAAAACAATCAAAATAAGCAATCTGCATGATGTAGCTCGTGGGGTGGTTTCAGTTTCGCATCATCAAACGTCGAATATTACTGGTTTTTTGGCGTTGCCACGGCGGCGAGCACCGATATACTACGCGATTCCCGAAACCTACAAGATAGTCGAAAACACGTTGAAGATCATGCTAGGCAGTTCCACTGGTAAAACGGTCGGAAATTAGCCTGAACAGATCGAAACCGGCCGATTGGTTGGCAACGGTCCGTTTTGGGGTTCATCCGCCTTGATACTTGGAGTTAGCTGAAATGAAAGTAGTTTCGTCCATTGGGGCGCTAAAATATCGCCATCCCGATTGCCAAGTGGTTCGCCGCCGAGGTCGGATTTACGTGATTTGCAAAAGCAATCCACGATACAAAGTCCGTCAGGGAATTGCTAAGAGCAAACGCCGCAAGCGATAATCGATCCGATCCTTCGACCGTCATCGGGTTGTTGCTATGAAGTTGAGAATCGGAGTAATCGGGCAAGGTCGCGATTGGCAGTCGCGTTACCTGCCTGCTCTCCGATCGATGCGTGATCGATTTCAAGTCGTGGCTGTCTATAATAGTGTTTCTGTTCTTGCAGACGCTGCGGCCCGTGAGCTCGATTCCGATAGGTTTGATAGTTTTCGAGCGATTGCGGAGAGCCCGGCTCTGGATGCAGTCTTGGTGCTCGAGGACGATTGGTATCGGCTCATGCCATTATTTGCCGCGTGCGATTACGGCAAAGGGGTATTTTGTGGGGCTGAGCTGGATCTAGATTTCGCCACCGCCAATCTTATTCGGGACCGAATTCATTCGTCCGGAATTGCGTTCATGACGGAATTCCCAAGACGATTTGCTCCCGCCACGCTCAGGCTTAAAGAATTGATTGCCACCCGGCTCGGTAGACCAAGATTGTTGTTTTGTCATCGGCGACTGGCTTGCGAAAACAAGGATATTCGGAAAGCCAGAACGCTCGATGCACGTTCGCAGCGCGAGCTCATCGAACTCGTTGATTGGTGCAATTACATCGTCGCAGACGCCCCAAGTTGGGTGCAGGCGATTCGCCATTGCACAAGCCAGTCCACTCACAGTTCAGACTACCAGATTTTGAGCCTCGGATTTGGCACTCCAGAAACCGATCCAAAAGGGATTCTGGCTCAAATTAGCTGTGGTGCCTACATTCCTGAGGTATGGCATGAAGCGATCGCGTATCGACCTCCGGCAGCGATCCAAGTCTGCTGCGAAAAAGGAGTGGCGTTCGTCGATTTGCCCAGTACGCTGGTTTGGTTTGATGAAGCCGGTCGACATCAAGAAACTCTCGATACAGAACTTCCGGTTGGACAGCAAATGCTCGGACAATTTCACCGGGCCATCACTGCACTGGTTCGGAAAGCCAATGATCTTGAGGATACCTGTAGGGCTTTGCATATCCTGGATTTGGCAAAGCAAAGCACCGAAACGCAATCGCGCATCGTAATCGAGTAATGCACCTTCCCTCGGTAACGCTGTAAAGTATTTTCGTCCGATCGGAGCCTGCCTCCCGTCCGATCGGAGCCTGCCTCCGACGGACGCCGTTCTGTAAGTATTTTCGTCCGATCGGAGCTTGCCTCCGACGGACGCCGTTTTGGCGTACTAACTGTTCGGCTCAGACCTTAAATTACTTCACTTCGCTCCCGCCTCGACCGCCTAAGGCGGTCGAGGCGGGAGCGAAGTGCGGCGTTTATCGGGCATTACGTAGGACGCCAAAACAAGGTTGAGAGGAGGCAAGCTCCCGCTCAACCTTAGCGAATTGTTGGCGAAAATACTTCACAGCGTTGCTCCCTCGGAGAGTGTCGGCCAAAGACCGGGGAGGGGGACCCGGTGACCCTCCCAGCGCCCAGCGCGCCCAGCGGGAGGGTTACTAAACCGGACAATGCGCAAGGCAAGGAGCGACGTGCGAATACTACTCTGGCAGCAACGCATGAACAATGAGAACGACTGCCGATGAGTTCGTTTCGGAACCTTCGTTTGTTGCCAATTTGCCGAGCACTAAGCATGTCGCTGGGAGCGTGGCCACCCCTGCGCGCCACGCACCAGGCCGAATTTCAATTGGAATGTCGGCCGTTCCCGACGACCATTTCTCTTGGAGTAACCAAGAAGCATTTGGCGTCGATTCATTATCGTTGCTGATAGTGATCACGGTTGCAACAAAGTCATCGGGGCGTGCGGCTACAACGCCAGGCAAAGCTCCAATGGCACCGAGTTGTATCGCAAGCGGGATATTTGGGTGCGAAAGAATCTCCCTGGAAATGGATTCCAGCTCTTTCCGCCAAACGGTTGCGGATCGCCCTTTCAGTTCGGCGGATTGTTCCGACAAGTGTATCATTTCTGAGTAGTATGCTCCGACCATTTTGGTTCGTTCTGACTTCGGCGTGTTATTCCATTCTTTTTGAAATGCTCGGAGTTTTGAGATGGTTTCCGAGATCGAAGGTTTAGGGACTGGCGGTTCGTTGGACTTCGACGGTTCGGTATCAGGTTGGCTGTCCGTTTTGCTAGTCTCTACATTCTCTGCGTTTTTTTCTGGGGAATCGACAACTGAGCTCTCTCTATTAAGACTAGGGAAGCTTCTGGGTGGCCTGAAGTTGGAGCGCGGTGAAGTATTGTTAAATGAACTGTCGTCTGAGGATGCTCGCCGACCAAATTGCCATGGAGTATTTCGCAGTTTTTCTGGAACAACCCAGGGCAAATATTCAGCAACGGTCGGTCCGGTCGAACCGATGTCCTTTCCGAAACCGTACCACATGATCAAAGTTGCGATTGGAAACGCTGCCAAACCTCCTAGAATAGGCGGGAGAATCTTCCGGATCGCCGAAACTTCCTGAGGTCGTCTCCTTTTTGAATCAGGCCCAAGAATACTCCAGTCTAGGCCCGATGGCTGCTCGGAATTCATTGCTTCGGTGAAACCAGGTTCAACGCGTTCTTCAGACTCCTCAGGTTGTTCCGACTCATCTAGTTCCAGTTCCAGTTTGAAAGCGGGTTGGATACTCTCTTCCACCATGTCGACCGTTGTTTTAGGCGCCTCAATCGCAACGGAATCCAAGTCGGTTCTTTCGATATTTGCATGAGTTCGTGGGATTTCCGGCATGTCGGTCATCGAGAATTCCGTGACCTCGTTCCCGTCCTCGGTTGTCCCTGAGCCCCACGATGTGCCTGAGTCCCAGAGGAATTCTTGGCCGCAGGCTTCGCAGGTGAGGGTTTGAGGCCCAGGAATTCCGTCTTGGAATTCCTGAGTTGGAACCTGGTTGCCGCAACCAGTGCAGGGGACAAACAGCTGCATTGTCGATAGCCTAAAGGTTGGATTAGTGAGTTTTGTCCCCTTTCGATCCGCAAAAGTGCGTCTGGTGTAAGCTCTTTTGCTGAGTAAAAGGCGACAATGTTGCGCACGATGCGAAAAAATCGCAGCATCCCATAGCCTTGGCGATGCGGGAGATTTCAGTCGGTCGCTCGCCTTTCAAGAATAGCAACAGTTAATTTGAATTGCATGCGGAAAGCTCCCAAATAGCTTCTCGATTTCAACTTTGACCCAAAAATGGACCGAAGTCCTGGCGTGGATCAGGCAGCTATCCGCGGTTGTCTGGCGAATGAGACTTGGCTGAAGGACGAATTTGGAACATACTTTGTGAATGGCGGCTTTTATTTTGCGGTAGCTAATAGGTGATTTGCCGCGATCCCTCCAAATCGACCATCACTAACGATCCCACCCTATGCTTCTTCGCAACGCTCGACTCGGTTTTTGTGCCATCATTGCCTTGGTGTTACTCCGGTTTGTAATCGGCTTTCATTTCTACATGGAAGGTGCGGCTAAGGTTCGAGAAGGCGGTTTTTCGTCGGTAGGCTTTTTGTCTTCGGCCAAAGGCCCGTTGGCAAAGCGGTTTCAGTCGTTGGTACCCGATTACGATGGTTCTATTCGATTAGATACCGGCAAAGATAAGAACAAATCCGAATCCAAGAATGATTATAAAAGTGGTGCACTAAAGGAGGCATATGACAACTTCGTAGCCGAAGCGGGCCGCTTGTACAAATTTACCGACGAGCAAGAAGCGGAGACCAAAAAAATGGTCGAAGAAGCTCGTAAAATGCTTGCCGAAACCTACGATACTTACAAAGCGGACATCGAAGAGTACAAAAGTGGAATGGCTCGAATCGCATCTTTGGAACGGGATGAAATGCGAACGAATGTTTCTTCGATGCGGAAGCAGCGGGATGAGATCGAAGCGAAATGGAAGGCACTCGCCAAACCGGCATTGAGCGACATCGATAAAATCAGCGCTGAACTCGAATTGCGAATCAACAAACTCGCAACGGAACAACAGTCGATTGTCGATAAGAAAAAGGTATTCGCAAGTTTCAAATTACCAGGTGGTTCTCCCATCGACGTGAAATTGATCGACAAATACCTTCCTATCTTCGATATGAGTGTTGGGATTTTGCTGATGCTGGGACTTCTTACTCCACTTGCCGGATTGGCGGCTGGGATTTTCCTGGCTTCGGTGGTCTTGACACAGTTTCCCGGAAGCCATGGTTCGCAGCCTACCTACTATCAAGCCATCGAAATGCTTGCTTGTTTCTTTCTGGCGTTTTCCGACGCGGGGCGATACGCTGGATTGGACTTCTTGCCTTGGAGTTTTTGGAATCGAAACAAGAAAGCTTCCGATGACTAGTCGTCGATCGAGCACATCTAAGTAAAAGTCCATTCAACATAAAAACCTTAACTATCCGTTCACGATAGGAGTATTCAAATGACCCCACTAAGTCCAGAAGATCGCACGACCGGCAAGAACAACTTTGATGAAGCCGTCGGCTTCACGCGCCGCGAATTTATGCAAGGCATCGTGGCTGCGGGTGCTGTATCCGGTGGCGGTTTGGGCGCAATGTATTTCGGCTATGAAAAGGTCAAGAACCCAGTTCGTATCGGAATCATTGGCACAGGCGATGAAGGCAACGTATTGATCGGTGGCTGTACTCCGGATTATGTTCAAGTGGTCGCGATTGCGGACATTCGACCTTACAGCATTTATCGTGCGTTCCATGGAGATTGGTCCTCGCCAGCCGCAAACGCAGCTCGACCGGGACTGATCAAGCAGTACAAGTATGCGAGTGAAGACGAAGCTCGGAAGAACGTCAAGGTTTACGATGCTTCCAACGGTGGTATCGAAGCACTGCTGGATGACGATTCGATCGAAGGAGTGATCATCGCATTGCCGCTCCATTTGCACGCGCCCATTGCTATTCAAGCCATGATGAGAAAGAAACACGTTCTGACCGAAAAACTGATGGCGCACAATGTCGCACAATGCAAAGTCATGGCGAGAGTGTCGGGAATGAAGAGCGATGCCGGTGGCAACCCCATCCATTGCGCTACCGGTCACCAACGGCATTACAGCGTACTATATGACAATGCCGTCCATATGCTTCGCTGGGGCATGATTGGCCAACTGCATCATATTCGTGCTCAGTGGCACCGAGGTAATTTGCCCGGCAAAGACTCTTGGCAGCCACCATTGCCCGGAAGCGAAGGCGGAAAGCCAGGCAAGATCGAAACGGAGTTAGCTAAATTCGAAAAGGATCGGGCTGCAGCAACCAGTCCCGCCGAGAAAGACTTGCTGGCGAAAAAAGCGGCTCAGTGGGCCGCTTGGCTGCTTGACAAGGATCTGGATGCCTCGCGTTACGGATACTTGGAAAAGCAGATGGGGAGCTACACGCGTACCGCGATGGAAGAGTTGATTCGCTGGCGCACCTTTGATCGAACGGGCGGTGGTTTGATGGCCGAACTCGGCAGTCACCAGCTGGATGCAGCCACTATCTTCTGCAGCGCCTTGAGAACGGACGGAAAGAAAGCCCATCCACTCACTGTGCACGCCGTGGGGGGAAGGCACATTTTCCCGCACGACCGAGATGCTGACGATCACGTCTATTGCTCGTTTGAGTTTCCAGGACCGGACTATAGCGAAACCTTTGACGCTGGCTACAAGATCCCCGGTGTCAAAAAGATCCCTTCGTATAACGAAGATCCCAACAAGAAAATCGTGGTCAACTATTCGTCGATCAACGGCAACGGGTTTGGCGGTTACGGCGAAGTCGTTTTGGGTACCAAGGGAACGATGATCATCGACCAAGAAAAGGAAGTCATGCTGTACGCAGGCTCGGACACCGCCGCGTCTGCTGGTGTGAAGTCAACCAAAGGTGGCTATGCACTCGATACACAAGCAAGCGGCGGGGCTTCAGCTCCGATCGCCAAGGCCGCCTTATCCGGAGGACCTCCAAGCAAAGGCTATACCGAAGAGATCGAGCATTGGGCTTATTGCATTCGCAACCCGGATCCAGCCAACCGCCCCAAGTGCCACCCTGAGGTGGCTATGGCAGACGCTGTGATCGCATTGACAACCAACGTAGCCATGAAACGTGGGGCACGTGGAGAAGCCGGTTGGATCAAATTCGACGAAGACTGGTTCAACACGAAGTCGGACGAAACACCGGACGGTAGCAGCGTTACTGAGGAAATGAATAGGCTGGAGAAATACGAAATCCATGGTGGAAAGGCTGCTACTGCATAGAACAGCAAGGTCAGAACCCTCGGTGTAATGCCGACGGCATGCAAATGCCCCCGATTTTTACTCGGGGGCATTTTACCATACCTCTTGCTGTTCAGCACCATGTCACTTCGTGCCGTGATTCTCGACACGGAGAGTCGAGCTACACTTTCACCAACCCCAGTTTTTCCACGTGACCACCGACATTATTGATGCTGCTGCGAAGAGCCAAAAACACCCAGGCGGCATTCCCGGCAAATGGTTTGTCCTGCCTTTCGTCTTTGTGCTCATCGTTTTGGGCGGAGTCATGTTTGCAATTGCTCTTCGCTTTCAGGCGATCATGGCACGACTCGAGGAATCGCGATCGCTCTGGCCAACGGCGTCTCAAGAATTAAGGCCGCGATACGAGCAGTTGACCGAATCCATCATTTCTTCCACAGCCGATCCGGCAACTAAAGAAGACTTGTCAAAGTACCGGAAGGAATTCAACATATCGAGCCAATTCGATCGGCAAGCAGCAGTCTCGCTCGCAATCGAAAATCAAATTCGTCGCGACTTCCAAAACTCCCAACTAAGGGCGTCGGATTTTGAATCGCCAGGCATTTCCAAATTGATCCAAGCCGAGGGTCGGCGAAAGAAGTCGCAAGAGGATATCATTGGCTGGCTAACTGTTCAGGGATTAAGGCTAAAACTGCCTCCTATTTACGATCCGATAGCAAAGAACCAATAAACACCACAATGGATTGGAATAGCTTTCTAGGTCACGAGCGGCAACGAAATTGGTTCCGAAACGCGATTCAAAGCAATCGACTGGCCAGTACCTTCTTGATGGTCGGTCCCGATGGAATTGGCAAGCGGACTTTCGCTCGGCTGATCGCCAAAACCATGTTGTGCACGGGAAATGAACCGTCCGCTTTCGCTCCTTGCTGCCATTGCGAAGCGTGCGCGCAGATCGATGCTAGCTCGCATCCCGACTTGATCGAGATCGCCCGACGACCGGACAAGACCGGTTTGATCATGGAACAGCTCGTAGGCGAGGGAGAAAGGCGCATGCGCGAAGGACTGTGCTACGAACTGCGTATGAAACCATATTCCGGTCGGCGTAAAATCGCGATCGTCGACGACGCGGATACCATCGCTGAGGAGGGCGCTAATAGTTTGCTCAAGACGCTCGAGGAACCACCACCGGGCTCTCTCATCTTTTTGATTAGCACCAGCGTACAACGCCAATTGCCAACCATACGCTCTCGATGCCAAATGGCCCGTTTTCAGCCGTTGACGGTGAACCATTTGGCTCAATTGATACTGCGAAACGGGCTGGCTGAGGACAGCGCTACCTCCACGAGTCTCGCGTCCCAAGCTGGCGGTTCCATTGCTACCGTTGCTAACTGGACCAACGAGGAACTGAAAGCGTTTCGAACAGAACTCTTCGTGCAACTCGTTCAACGACCATTGGATTTCACAAAACTCGCCAAGGCTGTGCAAGGGAACATGGAATCGGTCGGAACCGACTCGCAGCCCCGACGAGAGCGGCTAAAAGTTATTTTGGATTTTGCACTGCAGTTTTATCGATCCGGAATGGAATCGCAATTGAATACGCAATCGGCTGATGCCAACGGTGCGGCGGCTGCGATTGCGCAATATGGGCACTTAATGTCGCTCCATTCCGACGCGTTCGTATCTGCCATCCGACGTTGCCTTGAGGCCCGTGAGCATTTGGATCGCATGGTCAGCCCAGCCTCGCTCATCGAAGCCTGGGCAGCAGACCTAGCGGTCATCTCGCAGGCGTAAAAGTTGCAGCGGCGATACAAAATGTGGCTGAGCGAGGCCCTCGCTCAGGAGCCGGCAAAGACGTACGAAAAAGAAACAACGATGCAATCCAGCCAGAATGCACGATGCGGCGAGCATGGAATCCCAATAAGAAATCTTGTAGCGCAATTGAACTTCGCGGCATTTATCCCACTGATCGACCGTCGGCAATAGGATGCAATCCGCCATGCCACGCATGGCATCAAGTCCCGACCATGCCTCCTCTTCAGTAAATCCATAAGCAGAAAGCCGTCTGCTTGCTGCGACAAACTCACAACCGACCTGCCAAGGCAATGCCAACGGACGAGTTATCGCAATGACATCCAACGCGATTCGCTTCTTATGTTGATCACGCTCGTCGTAACTGTAGATTCAAATGTTCGTGTCAATCGCGTGCATGAAGGTCGTCACGAGTGGGATACAGATTAACGGAAGTAAATAGCGATGACCGAGCCATTGTCAGGAATCGTTGACGTGAAACCTCCTTCTGATCCTCGTCGGACTGCGACGCGATCGTTACAATTGCCGAGACGCGGTCACCTCGTCGGCAAGGGAGTGCGCGCAGATGCAACTCGCCGTCACTTTCAATTATGGTTTGAATTCTGATTTCGGTCATGGAAAAAGTCCTTTGCCACCAAATGATCATACACTCGCCGAGGTGCATTGTACCACGGAAACCTCGGCAGAAATTCAATCCATTCCCGCGAAAAACAGAAACGCAGCTATCAATATCAAATCAAGTGTAATTACCTTGGGGGACATGGGGTAACTTGGGGGACATAGCACTTTCGAATCAAACAAAGGCGTACGGAAAAGATACAATCATGCAATGGTCCGTATCCATACGCTAAACAGGACGGCGTCAAAGTGCTGTGTCCCCGATCACCCCCGATCACCCCCTTTTGGTTTTTCACTGAATCCCGAGCAAACCCCACGTGACCCGATACTGGGCTCCACTGGGCTCCCGCCGAATGTAGTTCATTTTCCGTCAAAAAGGGACTCATGTAGAATAAGATCCAATAGCGATTGGGATGCATTGGCTCCTTCGATTGTTTTGCATCGTTTCGCTAATTCATTAATGAATTTGATTATTGGTTTTCTGTCCTTTGCATGCTTGGGCAAGTAGGATTCGGGCACGATCCGAAAACAGTGATCTTCGGTTTTGATGTCGGCATGATAAATCAATCTAAGATCGCGTTTCTGTACAACGGACTTTCTTTGTTCTTTTTCGAATCGCCGTATTCGTTCTGAGTCTTTCTTGCTAACGCAAGCGCACATTACGAATGTAACGCTCCAAACGTCACCGGGAGGGTCGGGAGACTCATTAAAGCCGGGACGTTCGACCAGTTCTACTTTCCGCAACAGAAGTTCGATTGCAATCTGTCCTTCATCGAGTGTGACTCTACATTCTAGTAGACCTTGAGAGGCTTCCACAAATGGTTTACAGCACTCTAGCTCTTCTGGGCGAACCGGGGGAGGCGACTTTTGTTCTGCGGGGGGATTCGGAGCTTGCGCAAAAGCTGTGGAGAATCCTCCGAACACTAACGGTAGCGAAAGAAAAACTGCACCACGAATGTTTATCCAACTTGTCTTCTGCATGCTATTACTTTAGTCCTATTCTTTGGCCTGGGCTAGGGAAACTAACTGGCCTTTGGCCCCAAAACACAATGGCGCAACATCAAAAAATCCAGATTAGGCTTTTTGTTCTTCAAGCGTTGGGACTGCAATCTCGGCAACAATGCTATCGAGTATCTGCTCGCTGGTCATTCGGCGCAAACGGCTTTCGGGCCTTAGGATCAACCGATGCGCCATCACGGGGGCGATGGTTTTTTTGACATCGTCCGGTTGGACATAGTTTCTGCCACGGATGGCCGCCATGGCTTGCGATGCACGAAAGATCGCGATCGTGGCCCGCGGTCCACCACCCAATGCCAAATCGGAATGGGAACGTGTTTCGTGCACGATCTGCAACATGTACTGCCGAACTTTCGGGTCGACGTAGACTTGCTTTACCAGCTGTTGAACTTGAACGATCTCATCAGCTGAAATGACGCTGGTGAGTGAATGAATCGGGTGTTCTCGCTCAAGCATTTGCATCATTCGCAACTCTTCCTCCATGGATGGATAGCCCAGCGAGAACTTCATGAAGAAGCGATCTAGCTGTGCCTCTGGCAGCGGAAAAGTCCCCTCGTGATCGATCGGGTTCTGTGTCGCTATCACCAGAAAGGGATTGGGCAATTTGTGGGTTACGCCGTCGATCGTCGCACACGATTCCGCCATGGCTTCTAATAACGCCGATTGGGCTCGCGGGGTGGTTCGATTGATCTCGTCGGCCAGCAGAATGTTGGTGAACAAGGGGCCAGGCCGAAACTCAAATTCGCTGGTTTTCTGGTTGAAAATCGCTGCACCCGTTATGTCGCTCGGCAATAAGTCGGGTGTGCATTGCACCCGTTTGAACGTGCAGCCAACACTGGCCGCTAACGCCCGAGCAAGCATCGTTTTGGCCACGCCCGGTACGTCTTCGAGCAAGATGTGCCCCCCCGAAAACCATGAGACCAATGACAAGACCAACTGCTTGCGTTTACCAACAATTGCCTTTTCGATATTGGCAATGATCCGTTTGGATGATTCATGCACCAGTTGCGTCATGGGATGCCGAGGGTTGAGTGTTGAGGGTTGAGTTGAGTGTAGAGGGATGAGTGTTGAGGGTTGAGTGGTGAGGATTGAGTGGTGAGGATTGAGGGGTTAGCGACTAAGGTTGAGTGGGAGCTTGTCTCCCCTCA
>JANMHA010000386.1:0-2045 GCA_031374925.1 Pirellula sp.
CCTGAATTCACACTGCCGGATGAACCTGTCTTGCTATTCGAAGGAACATACACGGCGGAGTTCGCAGACCGACCCGAACCGACTCCCCGGTATAACTACAATCAGATTCTCTACCGCCTTGACTTGAACGACAAAGCGTTAATTCCCTCGCACAAAATCGCCCAGTAGGCAGCCAGCGCCAACGCCCACAGTGTTTGAGCTAGTCTGGATCCAGGCTACGGCTACGTCCACATGTGTCTGGGAAGCTTGCGGCCTAGGAAAGACTCTAGGTTGCTGGCTAGTCCGATCCTGCAGGAGTACGACGCTTTCACAGTTGATGAGATAGCCAGAGTCCTGCCAACTATTCGGGAACCTCCGTTTTGGTAGACATATCTGCTAGACTAAGCCAAAAGATCGCCGTCCAAATCTCGTGTTGGAGATGATATGAGTTGTAAAATATTTCAGTCACGATTTTGGGTGTTTCAAGTTGTCGTTTTGGCTTCGTTGTTGTTTTGCACGTCGATTGCTTTGGCCCAAATTGATCATGCGGAGAAGTTAGATGCCTTCTTAAGCCAGGGAAAATTGACGGCCTCGGCGGAGTATTTTTCAAAAATCTGCTCGGCAACTCCAAAAGATAATCAAGCCCGATTGGCGTTGGGTTTGACACAATTCATACAAGCAATTGAAGGCCTGGGGAAATCCAATTTTCGTTATGGACTTATCAATAAACGCGCTCAGCTAATCCCACTCGCAAGACTGCCGATTCCGCTGAACGATAAGCCGGAACAGATTTCCTACGATAAGTTGCGAGGAATCATTTCCGCATTGGAATCTGGACTGCGGCAAGCCGAATCGACGCTTGCCGAAGTCAATACCGCCGATGTTAAATTGGATTTTTTCATCGGACGCGTCCAATTGGATTTGGACGGCGACGGAGTGATGGCAGAAATGGAGACTTTGTGGAGAGTCTTTTCGGCGATCAACACCGGCGTGAATGCTGAGCAGGGTAAAGACTTCTATGTTGGCGTCGATGGATCCGACGTGCATTGGTTGCGAGGCTACTGCCACGTTTTGATGGCAATCTGCGACGTTATGTTGGCACACGACGAGCGAGAATTGTTTAATCGTTGTGGTCATTTCCTTTTCTTGAACGTTGAATCTCCGTACGCCTTGTTCAAAGTAGAGACCAATGAAGACTTTATCTCCGACATTTTCGATGCAATCGCTGTGGTTCACTTAATTAACTTCAAGGTGATCGATCATGACCGAATGAAATCTGCCCACTCACATTTGTTGGCCATGATTTCCCAAAGTCGCTTGAGCTGGGAACGTGCGCTAGCCGAAATTGACAACAATCATGAATGGATTCCGAATCCAGATCAGGACAGCGTAATGCAAATGCGTGTACCAAGGGAAATGATCACTGGATGGAGTTCGGTGCTAGACGAATTGGAAGCAATACTTGAAGGTAAAAAACTGATCCCGTACTGGCGGAATTACTATCGCATATTTGGCCAACCTGAAATTCCAGAGAAAGGCAAAGGAATGAATTTGCTCAAATTCTTTCTTGAGCCACGCGATTTTGATTTGGTGCTGACGATTCAAGGAACCAACGCCGAACCATTTCTCGAAGTGGGGCCATTGTCAACGCCCAGAGCCTGGGACCAACTGACGCAAGTGTTTCGTGGTCAATTTTTTGGTTTTGCGATTTGGTTCAACTAAACAATGGATTGACCGATCCTGCGGGCGCACGCCACTTCCACAGTTGATGAGTTAGACTGGATCCAGCCTCAGTCCAACCTGTGGAAGTGGTCGCTGCTAGGTTGCTGGCTAGGCCGATCCTGCAGGAGTAGGACGCTTTCACAATTGATAGCGCTCTGGTTTACGAAATGAGCCAACCCTTACCTTTTGATAGCAGCGAGAAGCATAGCCAAACAACCGCCAATGTGATGACTACCGTTGGCATCACGGCACCGGTCGGCCCCATTACCCGCAAGCCCCCAGCAATCAACATCGTGTACACCATCTGAATCAACACGGCCGCGAAACTAATTGCAAACAATGGG
>JANMHA010000412.1:0-4738 GCA_031374925.1 Pirellula sp.
TCAGCGTTGCAAGCTGATTTAGTCGACGAATGGATGACTCGCTTCGAGCCGCTGGACTTATAGCGGTCGGCAACGGGAGTCGCGAGTTACCCTCTCGGCGAGCTGTTTCGACGAATGGGTCGCGACCGAGGGAAGCAAACTTGGACTCCATTCCTTCGCTGGTGGTTGCGATGCAGTTCGTCATTATGTCCAAAGTCGGCGAGTACCAGCTCCGGAGACGTTTTTGCCGATTACGCATTGAGCTTATCGCGAACATGTATCAGCGCATTGGCAACATCGATAAGAGCCTGAGCGCACTCAAGCAATCTCTGGAACTGGATCGTCGAGAGTATCCAGCCAGTCACCCGTCCCTGCCCCCAGCATTCCTGTAAGAGCGGAACCGCCTGCCCGTGCGGACCTACGTGTTGGTTTTCGATTTCACGCTTCGGCCCATGCTACAAAGGCCACTTCAAGAATGAGTGCGTGTTCGAAGATGATCAGCGTTATGTATGGGGCAAGGAAAAAACGGATTTTCAAGCGTTGACCTGAACTGTTGAAAGAACCAACGTGTCTAGCTTTTCGAAATGACGGTGTTGCACGAAATCTGCAAGTTCCATCATGTATTGGAATCTGATACCCTTACCACTGCCTGAAATAAGGGGGCAAAACTTCATCATTATTCAATCGGGTTGGAGGGCATGGGAATGCTGAATTGGTTGAAAAGTCGGTTTTCAAGTCGAGGAAAGCATCTCGCGCTGTACCGAAACGGAATGTCAAAGGCGAAGAAGGCAGATTTCGCCGGAGCCGTTTTGGAATACCGAGTAAACATCGACGCTCCGGCGTGTCAAACCGGAGCGGGTTGGACAGTGGCGTCCCGCTTCGCCAAGTCGCCTGCCACGCGAGAAGTCGCATAGGACCTTGGCATTTAGCCAAGACCAATGCCACTCTGGGTAGAGCTTGCTCAGCTTCGTTGAACCGCCGTATTCGACCCGCTTGTACGGTGGTATGGAGAGAGTGCCAGGAAACGGGCATGCTTAGCCGATTTCTAGTAATTCTACTCGATCGCGGTAGTCGTATATACGGCCTCGACAAAGGACTGAAAGCTCGTGTAATCTTTGGACTCGGTATCAGATAACTCTGGAAACGTACTGTCAATGTGCCCAATGAAGCCAAGGCTCGTCGCCTTTCTCATAAACTCGGATGCATTCGACCAATTGAGTGAAGAAATCGAGTGATGAGCAAGTGTTATCGAGGTGTTTCCTGGACTCCGGCGTTCGAAGGCGACGTCAACGAATTGTTGGTACCTCCAAAGCTGATAGACATCAAGTATTAACTCACGCTCTAGTGTTTGCCCGAATGTGCTTGGATTGGCAAAGTACTCTTTTGCAAGCTCACCATGTTCCCATGCGGATTGTATATTGACGTTTCCTGTAGCGTGATAAGTACGTTCATGTTCAAATCGAACAGAATGTACATGTCTCTCCCAAAACAAGGCGATCGCTAGGGCAATACAAGCTGTTGACAGCAACAGTGAGGATAGTCGAAACTTCATTCCGCGACCTATGCGAGAACTAGTAATAATTATCAGGCGCATGCGCCTGCAAACAAAAATTTCATTGTAGCCCACTTAGATGGTCAATTGGGCTAACGGCATTCCTGCAAGATGTAAATACGTTGTGCGGCCCGAAGGATGTCGCATGGCGTAGTTCGGCAACGGACGCCAGATCGCTGAACTGCGTCACGAAATTTCCGGCGCTGTCGGTTGGCGTCGCCATGACACCTTTTTCAGGCGTAACGACGGAAAGCCGAGGGCGAACTGTGAATGAGCGGAAGTCTAGGCTGGATCATCCAGATATCGACGCTCCGGCGTGTCAAACCGGAGCGAGTTGCGTTTAGGCGTTTAACGTACTGGGTTCGCTCAACATCAACGAGGTAGTTGGAGTATGCTACAGCTGACGGAGACCTATGTGTTTCCGATCGCCCCGATCCTCTAATCCATTGGATGGTTCAAATGATTAATGCATTGCGAATCTTCGTCATTGCATGTTTGCCAGTTTTTGTTGCTGTCAGCGTCGCTGGAACCCCTGGCGATGCCCCGCAATCGGCCGTTGCCAAATATGCACCGCAGCTCGGCGTCTATCGGTGGGCCAACAAGCCCACGAACGTCGACGCCTTTGCGGACTGGCTTGACCAGCCGACCGTTTGGGCCGTGGACTTCATCGGCGGAGAGTCTTGGGACAATGTGCAGTGGCCCACTTGGTGGCTAGAAGGGTGGGGACCGTGGGTCCGAGCAAAACCCGGTAGGCGATTGATTCTAGCTGTACCGATCTTGGCTGGCCCGCCTGACCGAAGCGGCCCGATACAAGGGGACAAAGACGTCAAAATCCCGGTGTCGTTAAAGGACGGAGCCGCGGGCAAATACAACCATCACTTCAAACAACTAGCCGAAAACCTCGTTGCGTTCAAGCTCGCGGATACGGTCCTTAGGCCCGGCTGGGAGTTCAACGGCGGCTGGTATGCTTGGACTGCCAAAGGTAACGCGAAAGAGTTCGCAGAATATTGGCGGCAGATCGTCACAACCATGCGGTCCGTCCCCGGAACCGAGCGATTGAAGTTCTGCTGGAATCCAACACTCGGCGACCAGGACTTCCCCGCGGACGAAGCATGGCCGGGTGATGAGTACGTCGATTTCGTCGGCGTTGACGTGTACGACGAGACTTGGAACATAGACACGTACCCATGGCCAGCGAATGCGAGCGCGGAGTCAATCAGCGTTCGACGGCGAAAGGTCTGGGACGAATGGATCATGAACAGCCCTCGTGGGCTCACATTCTGGACGAAGTTTGCCAAAAAACACGACAAACCGCTGGCGATCCCCGAGTGGGGACTGAACCGCCGGAAGGATGGCCACGCCGGGGGCGACAATCCCTTGTTCATTGAGCGGATGCACGCGTTTGTCACGGACCCAGCAAACAGGGTCGCGTTCCACTGCTACTTCGACGTCAATGTGCAGGGAGAAGATCATCGCCATCAATTGTCGCCAGGGTTAGATGAGAAAGGTCAGCCAGATAAGACAGAGTTTCCTGATTCGGCAGAAGCGTTCAGAAAACTGTTCACGCCAAAGCGCTGAGCCTAGTCCACCGTGTAAGTTTATGAATTCGAGGAACTTACGCAGTTGGCTACCGAGTCCGGATTTCCGTCTCGCCAGTTGCTAACTCAACCCGGCGTGTCAAACCGGTACTAGTTGGCGGCGGGGACTAGCCCTCCAATATGGCAGAAGTCGTAAGGCACCTGTCATATGGCCGAGACGGTTGAGGGTGGAGTTGGAATGGCGATTGCCCGGTTGCAAACCCAAGGGGTTCTAAGCCTAAAGAAACTCTGGGCCGAGGTTGCTCAGCCTCCTTGACCCGCCGAAAGCGGACCACCTTGTGCGGTGGTTTGGGAAAAGTGCTCGGCAGCGGGCATCTTACCCGATTTCGTCCGATTAGGGTTGTCGTTTGTACATTGTGCGACCGATTACGAGCATGTCATGATTGGCGTCAATTCCCTGGATCAAGTGAAGAGATTCCCATTGCACTTTTTCAACACCGCCACCGCCAAGTGTCGTCCCAATCTCGTACGATCCGATCCGACCACGAAGGATAAACAAAGGTTCCGCATCATTGTCGACAGTAACGCCGCCAATGTGTAGTGGTGCATCGACATGTTGTTTGTCTACGAACGCAGGTTTCATGTCGTTCCATGACGGTGAATCAGTGAACTTTAGTAATTGGCAAGCCGCGATTACGCCAGAACTGGAACCAAGTCGATCCGAAGTATTGGATTCAGAAATCCAAGTCCCCGCGAGTCTGGTTGGAAAGGCAGCTTTTGATCCTCCCGAACGTTGCGGTTCCGCGACGATCGTGCAAGCAAGTATCACTGCAAGAAGGTATGTGTTGAGCATTTGGGAAACCTCTCTGTTGAAGGACGAACTGGTTTGAGCTCACCTATGTCGGCCATGCGAGCGAGTTTTGAGGGCGTCGATTTTGTCGGTCTTGCGCTTGACGCCTAACGTGGAACTTTTGCCCATTCAATCACGAATCCAGATCCTGCCCTCAACGAAGTTAGTCCTAGCCGGACCCCGAGCCGATAACTCGGAGAAAATTACTCCACCGGCTACTACAGACGCCTGCAGGCTCAGGGCCGTGCGACGGTCGATTCCGTTTGTTGGGTTGGTTGTCGCGTTCATGGTGTTCTCTATCGATGCTGGAAGAGGTCTGAAAGGACTAGGTTCACAAAGATGGAACGCAGGCGAACCTGCCCGAGCGGTGTCAATTTGAACGAACGCATCATTGGGCTGCAAGGTTAAAGAAGGTCTCTGCGCTGCGCAACACTCGGGGTATTTGACAGGCCTGAGCAATCCGGATTCTATCTTAATGCGGACTGTCGCATTTCCTGCGACAATGCTTCCGCCGAGCTCTTCACCAATGGCGTGGACTTAAGGCGAGCGCGCCTACAGTAGTGACTGGCAGCTGCGCGCCTCGCCCCTCTCTCCGCCTCTTGATTCCCTCAGAGCCTTTTATTCATTATCGCCTCGGGGATGCGATACGGGTACGCGCATCTGCTAAATTGACGGTTCACCGATCGCGGTTTCCCGGCCTTAACTTTTGCCTTGGCAGGCACATCTGGAGTTCATCTTTATGAACACACTCAATCGTCGCGACATGATTCAATTGAGCGCCGCTGGCAGCCTGGGTGCCGTGATTGGTGACGTTGGGTT
>JANMHA010000448.1:0-19543 GCA_031374925.1 Pirellula sp.
CGTTGTTCAGTGAGCTCGAAACGCTAATGGTGCAAACTCCTGTCGATTACACTATCTTCTTCCGCGAGCTTTCGATGGTACCCGACGACATTGAACCACTCAAAAAGAGCTTCTACAAGGACTGCGAAGGAATGGGCAAACCTACCCGCTCGGGCGATCAACTACCCCTGGGAAAGAAGTATGTCCAAAGGATCTTCCTATTCCGAACTCTTCAGATATCCGTCAATGTTTACTTTCCATCGTGGGCCATAGTGTTTGTTTAGAAGTTCACACAGGTCATTCAGGTTAATAAGTTCAAGCGTGGGGACCGAGGCAGCAAACTCCTTGGCTGGGCGAGAGAAGTCCGAACAACATACGATGACGCCTCGTGAATAGTGCTCGACCGTAACAACGCCAAACAACTTTTGCAAAACGGGCCGACCAACATTGTTTTCCCATCGTTTGCATTCTACGAAGATCTTTTCACGACGTCCTTTCATACGATGCTGGGCAATTATGTCACGGCCACCATCATTTCCCGGCGGAGTTAGTTCGGTCTTGTAACCCATCTCGCGGTATAGCCCATTAATCAACACTTCGAATTCACGAGGTGACAAATCCAAGAAGATCTGTCGTGGGTGTGATATGTGAACGAATTTGGCCCGAATAAGTCGAAGCGAATCGCCATTTGCGCAAATCTGCCCGTCACTAAAATGCTCCATCTGTGCCAAGAAGTACGAGCGAAGAACGTTGAGAGCTTTGGCTGGAGATCGATACAGCAGATCAATAACCCACGTTGTTCCTTCCCATGCTGGTTCACCCCTCAGAAAGCGGCGCGTGAATTCATCATTGTCAACAACTTTCTGAAATTTGTCCGGATGCTTGTCTCGCAGGAATTCCATGGCCTGTATTGTCATCTCGCCGGCCCAACCTGTTGGAATTAAGAAACATCGGAGTAGATCGATTACCTCTTTCTCACTACGAGCTCCGATCGAGTCCAGGTACTGATCCCGCATTAAATCAGTTGGAAAGCGATGGTTCGGAAAACAGTTTTCACTCTGTGGAGACAAAACGATTGATAGCCATTCCTCCAACGTAAGTTTTGTTCCGTCGATGAAACTTGGGACCTTGACTTTGGGTGACGTCTTTTTCGCAGTCTTCTTTTTTGCGGCCACTGGGATACCTTTCTAAGGTGTTCGTTATGTGTGTTTTGAATGATGACAGAGCTCACGCGGCGGGCGCGTGTGACATTGACTCATAGGGCCGAACACGCGGCCTGCTCGGTTTGATGCGGCTATCATACCCGACGAAACGTAGGCCTACATTCAATTAACACTCTATCAGAACAGGCCAACACTATTGTGCCTGTCACAGGCCATCATACTCGCTGCTTTGACCGTCACCTTTCGCACCCTCGGAGCTATCGTTACCCACGGCAAGCCGATTCGTTTGTTCTTGATGGCCGGTTCACCATCAGGCTAGAAATAGACTTCTGTGAAATTCATCCTTGCAAATTTGGAGATGACCGATGGATGTCTATCGCGACCTGCTGCGGTGCGAGTAACTTGGCTGAGCAACTGTTAGTTCTGGATCCAACAGGGACACACATATTTTCTGGGTGGTGCATAGGCAAAACAAGTGGGGTGCCAGTTTCGACGGTGGGGCTCCCAGACAGAGTGGTAATCGGTCGCTCACGCAGTGCTTCGCGATTCAAATGCAGCGAAACAGAATTGGAACCGTTTGATTGGTCCGTATTCTGAGCGGAACGGCACTTACGTAGGCATCGAGCGGGGTTCGAGGACAATGACCATGAAAATGGCCTTCATTGGCCGGTCCGTATACAGACTGGAATCAAATCAAAACCGAATCCAGTGACTTGGAAATCGGTTATGCACTCAATAACTCTCGAGCAGCTTGGCGGAGGTGGTAGCGCTGCTTGCGAAGGCGACCACGAAACTCGTCGACGCGATGGGGTTGGCCAGCAATTAGGCTGAACATTTTGCCAAAACGAGTAACTAGTTCGTACCACACCGCTGGCTTGATTTTCAATCGCTCGAATATCGGCGGAGCGCCTTCGGGAGTTGCACCGCGCTTGCCCGTTACAATCTGTCGTGCTGTCCAATCGGGCAACTCCAAGTAAGCCGCTGTTGGCATCGCAAGGAATCCCTTGTCGCTACAGCGGTGATTGCTGCCGCTCGCCCGCGGTCCAAGCGGATCGTTGAGTTCATCAATCTCGATCGGCGCTAAGAAACTGTCGATCGCAGCTTTGAATTCAGTAGACGCTGCCGTCGACTTAGGCGCTGACGATTGTTCTACACTCGACTGCACTGGACCTGACTGAATTGGCAACTCGCGTTTCGCGGACTCGGTCGAGTCAACCACTGCTTGGACGGAATCTGCAATGGGCAGGTTGGTTGAATGCAGCGCCGAATGGATCGCCGCATCATCTGATCTAACGGAGCCCTCGGAAAAGCAAAGGGAAAAGCAAAAAGGGGACGCAGCTCAATTCGCGTGCATCGCAGCGTGCCAGGCACCTATTGGTATACTCGCCTGAAACCATTCGTGTCCGAAGCCGCAGGGTTTTCAACTGCAAGTGGCTGCTTAGCCTCTGGCCGGCAAATCAGCCGAATTTTTCCCAGTGGCTTGACGGAGCAATTCACGTACAATGAGCTGGGTCAGACCAAAACGCACCAGTCCTTTGAAGGTGTCATTACGGAATCGATTTACGATAACGCCAAAACCAATGTGCCCGAAACCGATCCTACCTACAAGGTCGGTACAGGTCGCCTCGTTGAACAACGCTACTTCGCTCCAACTCCTACAACAACGGTTCTGGTACGCCAACCGAACGCTTGCGGTTCCAATACGATGCCTACGGCAGAAAGGTCAAAGCCGAAAAGTTTGTTGGCAATACCAATATCGTTACCCGCACTGAAAGTTGGCAGTACAACGACCGAGGACAACTCATCGTTGAATACAAACCAGAAGGCGTTATCAAGTACGAATACGATTCGCTAACCGGTCAGAAAACGGCGATGATGGTCGTCAAGGCCACAAACGAGAACGATGCTCTTGAGCGTAAGGAAAACCGTTACAACGAACTTAGTTGGCTCACGGAGGTCAAAGTGGTCGAAAGGAATGACGTCGTGCTGGCAGCTCCCGAGCTGACACGTTACGGTTTCGATTTGCAAGGGTGTCAGCTTCGTATTGACAATCCCAACGGGACGATCCAACGCTCCGAAGTCAACACGATGGGCGAAGTTTCGAGAATGCGCGAATATGGTCCTGACAGCACGCAACGAACGGAGGTGCGTTTGCCTACCCCCCAACTCGCACCGGTTTGACACGCCGATGCAGGCTGGGGGATCGTTTCATTATCCAACGACCATTCACGCTCACTTCTGGTCTCTTATAGAATACAAAGAAGACTGGCTTCACCACTGGCCGCATCCACGAAGACTACTGTGAAACCAGGCTCTTCAGTTAGGTCGCGAAATTGCAGCTGTACTTTCCATCGATGTCTAGCCTGCGGATCGTCATCAACCTTTGCGAAAAGTGGCTCGAATGATGGCAGTCTATTTGCAATCCCGAACGCTGAGGCAATTCGAATCGCTTCCGCTTGGTCGATCATTGCAGTTTGCTCCACTTCTTAAGGAAATCGTGTTTTTCGCGCGTTTCACGAATATACCACTTACTTGTTGAACTCGCCCCCGAGGTGGTTCCGTTCTTGGTAACAAGCTTGGGGCCGGTACGCATCAAACTGAGCTGAGGTTGTCTACCCTCAACTCGCTCCGGTTTGACACGCTGGAGCGTACGAGAATCCCTAGCTCTGGACTTGGGTTCATTGCAACGCATGCGTTTCCGACCGGAAATAAAACATCATGCAGGCTAGGCTCAGGCTGGTTAGCACATGCCACAATGCATGACCTTGCATCCATGCGTCGGGTCCGCTGAATCGTCCGGCTATATCGAGTTGCCGGCAGGCCACTCCGATAGCGAGCGCCGCAAAACTCGCTATTAGCCATCGTTCGTCCAGTTTCGGGTCACGGCGCAATTGATCCAGCACACAGGACAGCGTAACGGTTGCGATCAGCGTTCCGAGTACAGTCGTCGAAGACATAGACCATTTGTATTGGAATAAGAGCCAGCTCGCACAACCTACGATCACGACCAATGCTGGCCAGGACACCATCCGATGCTGACGAAAGATGCTTACGCTTGGAACCCAGCGACCAAAGCTAATTGCGATGAGAGCCAAAAGAGGTGAGTACATTGCGGCCACGTCTAACTGCTGTCCAAATCGCGTGAGTGACGCATGGAACAGTCCGCTTCCCACCCCTAGGTAACAACAAGCCAAACCAAATGCCAGGCTCAATGCTGGCGTTTTCCGCAGATAGGAATCGCCGTTTGAGCCAGGGGAACGCCAGTCGTGCCAGCCTAGCGTGAACGCATAAAAGCCGACCAAGACGTAGGCCAAATTGGACCACACATTAGCACGTGTGCGAAAAATCGCCTCAACTTGTACCCGTTCAGCATACGCCGGACGGCGAAGTTCACGGCTCTCAGCCCATCCAGACCATATCCGGCCATCAACTCCCTGGGTTGACCACACCAATGCAAGTGTTACCAAAACGATGGCGGCCCAAGCGACGAAGTGGACACGAATAGGCACTTTGGTAAGGTTGTTGCAACGCATCTCAGAGAAACTTCGTGAGTCGTTTCGCATCATCGTTTCGCCCGACGGTGGCAAGTGAGGGTTCATTGCTCTGCGTGTATTCCCAGTCCGACCGAACGTACAGCGATCTATTCCGAGTGTAGCGAGGCGGAGGCGTGGGATAGATCGCGTATTACTTATCCGCGTCGTTTGCGCAGACTTCGATCTTACTGTGCTCACCGGGAACCTCGCTACTTGGTCCTAACCGGAATCGGCTTCTTTTGCAGCAAACCGGGCCCTATTCGGGCTGTATGCTCTGGATCATAGCGTGGTTCCCTTAAGAAATGGCTCGCAGGCTTCGAGTTTGATGCACCATCGGAGGCGATCGTGTGGCTCATGTCCGATTCGGCGAGCTACGTGCACGGCGCGTTTCTCGATGTGAGCGGCGGGCGATAAAACAATGAAACCGGATACCAAGAACGAATAATTAAGGTAGTCTGGACTTAGTCTTGGATGCACCGGCGTGTCAAACCGGTGCGAGTTCGCGGACACAGAAAAGTCCCTTTGGCTTGCCAAGCAAAAGCCCATCCGAGCGCAAACTCAATTGTATCTGTCCCAAGGGGTACTGGTGGATGACTCGCAAATTTTGCTAGGCTAGCGACAGTGAATCTGCAATGAACGCGCCCGATCTTCTTCGGTCACCATTCCAAGGCCGCTCAAGCGGATACACTGACCAGGCTCCCTCGAACTAGTCGTCAGTGAATTCCAAATCCTGGGGAATCTCGCATTCGAAGAACACGCGACTCGTACCGAGTTGGTGGCAGTGGAAGATTTTGGCGAAGTTGGTGGAGGGCATTGCGGTCATTTAACATCTTCCTTCCCATTGAGACGCTAACATCGTGTGTCCAGGCGTTATAGCTTTTCCCAATCCATTCCGGCGCCAGTCACTGAAGCTTTTAATCGCAACATCCAACTCCGCGAACTGCTTCTATAAACAGGCGTCGAATTAGAAGGTTCGCGGCCTGGATGCATTGCTTGCAAAACATAAGCGTGTGGTTCTTCGGTACCATCGTCATAAACTGAATCAGCCGGAACATAGACTATCCCATTCCTTGAACAATCTCATCGAAATTGCATCAAATGGCCGAACCTATGCACAGCGGTAAGGAAGCCTCAATATTCATAAGGAGATGAACATGAAACGCCTAGCTATTTTTTCTGCGATTGTCTTGTCATTCGCGTTTTCTGCGTGCACGCCTCGAGTTCGCGTGATCGCAAACCCCAAACCCCATGACAAAGGGATCCGTTACTACCGACCCAAGCCTTATCTGTTGGTCACATCGTCGGGTGAGACGAAAGTCACGGTTACCGATGCTGCGAAACAAACCGTTACAGTGCCAGACGCCAAATACGTCAATATCCAGCTACAGTACCTTCCGGACTTCGAGGAGGAATACGCCATCGATGTTCGTTCGGGTTTCGGGGTTGCTGATGTCGCAATCACTCTTGACCAGGGCTGGAACCTAACGTCAATCAACCAAAAGCTGGACTCGCAAACGGACGAGAACTTGCAGGGAGCAGCAGCATTAATCGGCAGCATTGCTAAGGCCGCTGGAGGAACCTCGGGCTCAGGAGCAGAGAACAACAAGGCGACTCAGCCACCATCATTCAATGTTGTCGCGACCAACGTTCCGCTTGGATACTACGAGTCGGTGATTGGCAAAGACCAATGTGGGAGAAAGCGACTTTACGGATTTCGTTACTTGGGGTTCATGCCGTATCAGTCTTGCCCTGTCCAGGCCTCTGGAACGCAGTCCTTTGGTTGCAACTCGGAGGAACTCTATGGGATCGTTTTTCATAATGGTGTAATGACTTTCAAGCCCCTTTCCGAGATTGCGGCAACGCCTCTGCAATCGGCCCAGCAGCAATCAGAGAGTGCAGACCTCGAAATAAAGAGGACTTTAACCTACACTGGGGTGGGCAAGCCCGAAACAGTAAAGATTCAGCTCGACGATAAGGTTCCGGTATCAGTGAACTCCGATGGCAATTTTCGAGTAGGGATTCCGGAACTCACCCCGTGAATCCCTTAACGATAACGGTACCCGCAGCCTGATTGCCGAGTCTGCAAGGCTGCACACCTAATCATTTCAAAAGGCCCACGCCAACAAATGCAAATCCTAGACTTAAAGGATCTAGTTGGAAAACGGTTTGACCATCCCGATTTGATCGAGTTTTTCAATCGATCTCCGGAGAAGCAACAACGAACGAGATCGTCCGACAAGAAGCCTCGCGAGATTACGGTCAAGGACATTGAATTTCGTATAAAAGCCAAGAGGCACTTTGCGAAAGCGGAAGTGGCGAAGGAAAACAATTTCGTCTTAACGGAAGACGACATCTCGAGGTTGCTGGCGTTTGGTTGTGGTAACTCGTATTACTGCACTTCCAAACTTCCAAAGCGCCTTCGATCGTTTCGTGGCTCGCGTCCTGATGCGGGTTGGAGGAATCGGGATAACCTGCACTTTGGATTCGAACTAAGTGAAAGCTTCCCCGACCATCAGTTCTCTCGCGACGAATTCAAGGCGGAGTTTCTGGCTGCGATGAATCAATGGAATGACGCCGATGTCGGCCTGGAGCTCAGCGAATCCTCAATCGGCTCGAATCCGGAGGTTATCGTTCGGTGGGTAACACGCAACTCCGAAGAACATGATGGGCTCGCAACCAATTACATCGCGCACGCAGACTTCCCAGAGCCTCACTGGGAGCATGTGGACGGACTTCCAATCCCTGTTTGTTTTCTTTCGACTCAGCCCTATTCGATCGACGGTTCCGATCACTATTACGATGTGCACACCGTCGCTCTTCATGAGATTGGTCACTGCATCGGATTACAGCATCGAGGCCAAGATTCCATCATGAACGAGATAATCCGGATGGGAGTCCATCGCGAGCTTAACTCAGCGATCATTAATGCCGCTAAGCAACTTTACTCATGATTTAAAGCATTGAAGTCCTCGACGCAACTTGAACTCAAAATGACAGGACAATCGTAAATAGGCTGCCACTAGTGTAAGATCTGACACTTTCAAGTGGCAAGATTCCAGCATGGTTGTTGGTCATGAACGAGGAGTGTGAGCAACCCGGCGTGTCAAACCGGTGCGAGTAAGGGCTGGGGCGAAAATCGTCGGATTAGGCTAGCGTCGAAACACACAGTTCCGGTGAATCATCGTTTAAATGTGCGAGTAACTGACTCAGGACGGTTCGTCCTGTGTCACCAACGGAGACCGCAGACGAGTCAAGAATCGACCATTCCGCGCAGTCAGAATGATATCCGCGAAGGACCTTCCTTCGCTCGTAACTGCATTCGGTCCATGTAACCTCTTTCACGAACGGTTCGGGTTGGAGCAATAGGTGTGCTTGACCGATGCCAGGATACTTGAACGCGGTCTCTTTCGGTGTTCCGAATGTCATTACAGCGGATTTCAGCTCGGAGCGCATACGTCTTTCGCACCACCCGGAGAGTACGTCGCAACGATCTGCCAGACCCGTTCCGAAACCGGTCAATGTCGCGCTTCAACCGCGATTGTTACCAGAACTCGGTGCGCAGGAAGCGTAACGCCCGGTCGAGAAGGATGGCACCGATCGGACGCGCTCCGGTGTAAATACGACCGTAGCCGGCCATGCCCGGACGCAGGTCCGTGCCCGTGTTCTCCAGCCGGCAGTAGACGGTGACGGAACCCGGCTGATCACTATGACCGGTGGGAACAGCGGTCCCTTCCTTTTCGCTGCGCAAAACCGCAGGTGCGATCCGGTCGACGCGAGCTTGGAGCGTCTGGTAGGGCAGCGCGCGTGCCTTCAGCTCAACGAGGCAGCTGAGCTGGACCCGAGCCACGTCTTGCTCGGCCACCGCGATCTCGGCCTCCAGAATGCCTGGTTCCTCGACCAAGCAGATCAACTCGCCTTCGCGCAGGTACTGGCCGACTTTCTGCTTCAGCCTCGGCGTCATGATCAATCCGGGCACGGGGCTGCGAACCTGTAGCTTTCCTTCGAGGAGTTCCAAGTAGCTTGCTTCCTCCGTCAGCCGGGCTAGCCGGGCCTGCTCGGCGTCAATCTCCTCGGGGCGGCTGCCAGCTTCCAGCAACGTGAGCGCCGCCTGACTGTCGGCCAACTCCTTGTCGCGGCGGGCGAGTTCCGTCTCGGCCTCGACGACTTGCTTGGCCTGGCGCACTCGCTTCTCTGCCTGCGCCTGCTCCAACTGCGCCTGAGGCACTCGCCACTTCAACTCCGCTTCCTGGAGTTCATGGTCGCTGATCATGTGCTGCCCCGACAGTTTCTTGGCCCGAGCGAGAACCTCGCCCGCAAAGTCCAGCTCGGCCATGTGTTGGGTGATTTGCTTATCCAACCGGTCCAACTCCTCGATCATGACTTGCCGCATTTGCGCCAGGTCCTTTTTGGCCAGATCGCGCCAGACGTGAGCCCGGTTCACGCGGAGGTGCTGCTCGCGCACTTCCTCTTGGCGCGGCCCCAATTCCAGCAGGCGGAGCTTGGACTTGGCCTCACGCAACTCGGCCCGCTTCTGCGCTAGACGGCTGGCCAGGTCGGGAACATCCAAACGAACGATGGTAGCGCTGGGCGAGACCCGATCGCCTTCATTGAAATAGATCTCTTGGAGGAAGCCCGCGACGGGGGCCCGCAACTCGGCCCGCAGCGCCGGCCGCAAATAAAACGGTCCGCTCGCCCGGTCCTCGATGCGGACCAAACACAGGATTGCCGCGACGAAACCCAGGATCAACACCCACACGGCTAACCGCTTGTGACGCAGGATGAACATCTTTTGGATCTCCCCGGCTGAGACGCCGCTAAACAGACTAGGTGTAACCAGCAGTCCAAGCACGACCGAAAACCCGAGCCCGGCCAACCCCCACTGTGCCCCCAAGAAAAGGGCCAGCCCGACCAGCATGATGCCCAGGAACACCACGGAATACAGCCAGCTCGCAAGGCCGAAGCACAACAGCACCTTGCCGCGCGGCTCATGGGCCGGCGCCGCTGCGCCCCAAAGGGCCCAGCGTATATTTCCTGTCAAGTGATCCATGGCGCGCTGGCGCAGATTGGGAATCTCCAACCAGTCGCTCAAAAAGTAGTAACCATCCAGTTTCATAAGGGGGTTGAAGTTGAAGAGCGCACGCACGCCGGAGGCGGACATCACGGCGAACGCCAGGTAATTGACGAAGCTGCTCGGAATGGTCAGTCGCCAGACAAACACCGCCAGCGACCACAGGAAAAGCTCGAAGTAGCTGCCTGCAAACGTAACCCAGAGCCGCTTCGATCGCTCGCGGAACAGCCAGGCGTCAGAGACGTTGCAGTAGAAGCAGGGCATGAAGAACATCATCAGGAAACCGATCTCGCGCACCTCGCCACCGTGATGCTTGCAGGTCAGGCCGTGCGCGAACTCGTGCAGCATCGTCACCACTAACAGCGCCAGCCAGGTCCAGAGGGCCGTCTCCCAACTCAGGATCGACACGAACGTTGTCGTCACCTCCCGCCCATTGGCCCACACCATTCCGACGGCCAGCAGGATACAGGCGGCCGAGAAGACCAGGAAGCCGAGCGTCCAGAAGAACTGGATTTTGGGCGCTAGCCAGGTGAATAACCGATCGGGATCGAAGAGGCTTTTGCGCCAGTAGAGTAGGTTCTGCCGCTTGGAAGGCGTGTTGGGTTGCGTCAACAACTCGTGTTCCGCGTTCGCTTCGCGGGGCGCTGACGCAACCTCGCTCGCCAAGAGGAATCCTTGCTCACGCGCCATCTCGACGAATTCGTCCACTTCCTCGGCGCTGAGCGGCTGGCCGAAGCGTGCCACGAAGGCGGCGCATACGGCGGCGGCGTCTTTTTGCCCATCGAGCTGCGTGAGCAGGAAATGTTCTTCTTCGCCCAGGTGGAAGAACTCCCTCGAGCGAGGGTCCTTGACGACGTGCTGCCCTTCGTTGCCAACCGGCCGGAGGACCAGATCGGGCCGACGAGTTGGCAGGATGGTGGCAAGTTCTGACATGTTCGTCGCCCACTGTCCGAACCTGAGCGCCAGCGAAGGGCCGCGTGTGTTGCCCTTCCCTGGCGCTCAGGCTCGGAACTCCTCTCTTGAAAAGCGATCAACTAGCAACTCTCAGACACTATTTAATCCGGTCGCTGAATCCTGATTAGATCTTCCCTATACAAGTATTTTCGCCGGCTGCACCGGCTGCACCGGCTGCACCACCGTTTTCTTCTGTCGCGCCGCCTGCGATTCGTAGACGCGGTACAACAGATCGTACAGCACCATCTCCTGAGCCCGCTGGCCCGCACGCAGCAGGCGGTTGGCGTGCATGTGTAGGAAGCTGGTTGCCAGCTCTGCCAGCGGCAGCGTCAATGTGCCGCTGGCTGCCTTGGTCCGCAGTTCGGCAGTCACCGAGGACAGCCTTTCCGAGCGGCGGAGGAGCACATCCAACCCGTGAGCCAGGGCTTCTTCGTTGCCGCCGCCGTTGAAGAGGGACTCCAACCGCTTGCGTTCCTTCCGATGTTTGTCTCCCAGTTGATGCTTGAGGTGTTTGCCGGTCTTGAACTCGCGGGCAAAGCCATCGCGCAAGCGTTGCAGGACCGTTCGCCGTGCTTCCAGGTCGAGGCCTAGATCGTCCAGCAAGAAATCCATGCCGCGCAGAGTCAGCCGCCAGCGCAGGTCCCCTTGGGCGTCCTCGGCCAGGCGACCCGCCAGCGCCAGCACCGCCTCGCTATCGGCCTGGAAGAGCTGTTCCGCCAGCTCCATGCCCGCTGGGCCGCCGTACCGTTCGACCTCGCGCTCGTAGGTATCGATCTGCATGCGCCAGATTCGGCCGTCTTCCAGGAACGGCGCGGCCGCCGATTGCAGCGCAGGAAACACTTCGCCCAAGAGCCGGTCAGGCTGGCCGTGATAGCGCAGCCGCAGGTGCCAGTCCGGATCGCCGTAGCGGATGAAGAACCAGCGGTCGGCGGCCCCCGAGCGCAACACGCTGTCTGTGGCCGGCCTAACCACATCGCGTAGTACCTCGTCCGTCAGGGCCGGGCCGGTGTACAGCTTGACATAGAGCCACTCCGAACCGGGTGGGAAGCGGCGGGCAACGGACCCCTGACTCCTGTTTCCTGACTCATGTTTCCTGACTCCTGCCGGCTGACCCCTGACTCCTGACTCCTGAACGAACGGCACCACGATCTCGTGGACGAATCGTCCCTCCGGGCCGTGCGCGATCATCTGATCGGGACCGGGGAACAGCTCGAGGAGGACCGCTTGTTCACGCTGCTTAACCAGCTCGACGAAGGTCTCGACGCACAGGACGTTGTCCAGGTCCAGGGGCAGTTCATTGTCGTAATCGGCAAGGACGATCCAGCGCGGCAGCTTGCGGCGGCCACGCCACTCCTGCACCTTCTGATAGCGGGCCGGGCCGTGCGCCTTGCCCAGATCCTTGAGCTCATCTTTCGTCGCCAGCCAGCGCGCCCGTGACAGCACCAACCGGCCGGCGACGACGCGCGGCAGGAAGGGTGCGCTGCCGAGCGCGCCCCAGTCCCAACCCAGCCCGCTGACCTGCCCCTGGCTCTGGAGCAGGCACAGGAAACGGTACAGCCCCTTCCCCTGGCCGATGAAATTGTGCGCCGAGGTCAGGCGCGGAATCACGCGCCGGCCAAGCCGCTGCGAGCGCAGCACGATCTGGTCGCCCTGCACCGTCACCTGAAGGTCGGTGATGGGAATCTGCTGGTCCGTTGGCGCACCCGATTGGCCGAGGTAGACGATCTCGAAATCGCGGAAGACCGGCCGGGCCAGGATGTTGCCGATGCGGCCTTCCTCGGGCAAATGGACGACCTCGGCATAGACGGCGTCCTGGTCCAGCGCTTCTTCGGCGCGGAGGTGGCTCTCGACGTGCCGGCACAGCTCCGGGTCGGCCTGACAGAAGCGTCCGAGCAAGCTCGCCCCCGAGGGACCGGACGCGCCCTCAAAGAGAATCTGAAAGTCGCCGCTCGCCAACGCCTCATCCGACGACGCAGCCACTTCGGCGCGCACCGCGAAAGCGGTGGGCAAAGGCGGCGGCTCCAACACGGCCAACTCGTCCAGGTCGCTCGGCGTCAGGACTAGCGGCTCGGCGGGAGCCTCGCCCTCCCGTTGGCGGGCCAGTGCCGCGCTGAGTTTGCGAAGCAGGAAGGCTTCGCGCTTGCCCCAGGGGGCCATGTCGTCCATGAGCACCGGAAAGTCCAGCCCCTCCACGAGCGCCGCCCCCGGTGTGCCGCTGACCGTGCCGAAGCCAATGCCCAGCTCCTCGTCCAAGACTTCGACGAGAGGCACCCAGCGGGCCTCGTAGGGCGTGGCGCCCTGGCCCTGGTAGCGCTCGGAAAACTTCTCGCGAAAGCGCGCGAGCTCCTCCTGCCGGCCGCGTCGGGCCATCCTGTGCAGCAGCTCGACACCGCGGCGCAATTCGTCTACCACCGCCTCACCCAGCGTTGCTGTCTCGACCGGCTTGACCAGATCGACCTGGAACAGCTTGGCCGCGTCCACCTTCGCGGGCAGCTCCACCAGTCGCCGAGCGATCGCGCGGTAACGCTCAGGAACAGAACTCCCCTCTGCGTCGATCGCCGCCAGCTCTTGGCGCACCTGGTCGAGCCGCTCAGCGACGACGGCCGCTGCGGGATGCGTGCGCAGTTGTGCGATCAGCCCGAGAATCGGCTCCGCGCCCGTCAGCGTGGGGGCCAGGTCGGAGACAAGCAACTGATTGTCGATCAACTCGACAACGTATTCCTGAGCCTCGGCGACAGTCGCCTCTGGGTCGGCCTCCAACAGAGTCGCGACCAGGGCCTCGATCTTCGCTCCCTGGCTGGCCCGGTTCAAGGCGGATTGCAGGTACGGACTGTCCTCGATCCGGACGGCGTGATGCGTGCGGCCCTTCTCGCCCTCGCCGGTGCGGTATTCCTGGTAGTGCACGCGGCCGGCGATCGTGTAGAGGCTGGAATTCGGCCGATAGGTCAGCGACTGCCGCAGCTCCGGGTCGCGGTCCAGCGCCTCGGCCAGGGCCACCAGGTAATCCATGTCGAGGCGCGAGTGCGGTTGATAGCGAATCCGTTCCGCCAGCTCCAGCCGCGTCTGGCTGCCGAGCGTACCGACGGAGCAGCCGGCGAACAGCCCGAACGGCGTCGCTCGTCCAGCCATGCGGGCGAAGTACTTCACCAATGAGCGTTCAATCTTCTGCCCCGCCTCGCTATCCGGTTTCTCCAGCCAGACCTTGAGTTGCTCCTCCAGACCGGGCGAGGCGACGAACAGGGCAGCCCGCACTTCGGGCCGAGCGACCACCGTCCGCAGCCGCTCGCGCAGCCGGGCCCGGTCCGCGCGCAGGGCTTCCTCGAGGGGCGAGCCGAGCTCCGTAAGGGGCCGGGTTGAACTTTCCAGGCCCTCGCCCCATGCCACCAATTCATCAAAGGGCAGCAAGGGGGTGCGGAGGGCGAAGAAGCCGCCTGCGATCAAGTCGGCCTTCGGTTTGTATTCTGCCATGGCGGTTTCCATCTTGTTGACAGGCGAGGCTGGGCCTGACTCCCCAGCCCCAGCTTTGCGTACATCGATCCTGGGCGATTGCTTTAGCAGGCGTTCGGAACTTTTGAAAATGGGACTACGCCAGCGTCCTTAAAATCGACCTTGTGGGCGTGCGTCGGGGCATTCTCGACTGCCGGTGAGCCAACGGCGACCGCCGCCACGGCGGGTAGATGCGACGGCACCACCCGCTCCTCCAGCTTGACGATGCGGAAGCGTTTCTTCTTCTCTTTTTCTTTGCGTGGTTCCATGACGGAACTCCTCTCTTGAATAGGGATTTGGTGTCAGCCATCAGCCACACGGCTGATGTCTGACTTTGATCGCGGACTTCGGATTATTGACTTCCTAGCCGCTTATATCGTGCCGCTGCCGCCTCCGCTGCTGCGGGCGACGAAATCGACCTTGTGAGCGTGCGTCGGCGCATGCTCGACTGCCGGTGAACCAACCGCGACCGCCGCCACGCCGGGTAGATGCGACGGGACCACCCGCTCCTCCAGCTTGACGATGCGGAAGCGTTTCTTCTTCTCTTCTTCTTTGCGTGGTTCCATGACGGAACTCCTCCCTCTAAAAGTGAACAAATGTCAGCGACCAGCCTTCAGCCACGCGGCTGATGATTAAACCAGATCGTGACTGGTGCTCGTTACTTCTTCTTCACTATCGGCCTGCTTTTTACCCACCAGCCGTGTCCGCTGGCACGACGCTTGCTCAGTTGTCAGCAGCCGCTCGATCCGCGGCCGCAATTACCTTGGGTGATCGCCGTATTCACTCTAAAATCGACTTTGTGGGCGTGTGGCGGAGCATTGTCGACGGCTGGTGAGCCAACGACCACGGCTGCCACAGCCGGGAAGTGCGACGGCACGATCCGGTCCTCCAGCTTGACTATGCGGAAACGTTTCGGCTTCTCTTCTTCTTTGCGTGGTTCCATGACGGAACTCCTCCCTCTAAAAGCGAACAACCCTCAGCGACCAGTCATCAGCCACACGGCTGATAATTAAACCTGATCGTGACTCGTGCTCGTTACTTCTTCTTCGCTATCAACCTTGGCTTTTCCCTGGGCGACCAGGGCTGCACTCATCAGGTACTCCTCCTCTTCCTCGTCGAGCGGCCCGCGTTCCAAGGCGGCGGCGAGTGATCGGACCTGCTCCGGCGTATCGAGACTGATGAGCAGTCCATCCATCTCCGGCCGGGTGAGGACGAATCGGTAATGGTCCGTGATGTCCGGGTGCCAATAGACCGCGCCATCGAGACCGAGCCGAGCCATGGCGTCGGGCGGGACATACCCCAGGGTGCTCTTGAAATTGAAGAGCAATGTCGAGCGGTGATGCGGCACATGAGGAAACACATCCTGTCGCGCTCCCGGATGGGCGGGGTTGTAACGGATGAAGGCCAAGTCCACCTGGTTGTCCTGCATCGCCCGCACCGCCGCTTGGCGATCGTGAAACGTCGTGCCGATGGCGCGGGCGCCGAGGTAGCCGGTGCGGCGCATCTCGTGGTAGACGGTCAGACGCGCATCGATTTCGTGTCCGTAAGAGCCGCCCGCCACCAGCACGTCGATCCGCTCCAGGCTGGGAACCGCGTCGAGTAACTCCCGGAAGGGCATCCAGCAGAACTCGAGCTGCGTCGGATAGCACACGCCGGCGACGACGATCTGGTCGCGAATCCCGTTGCCCCGCGCGAGCAGCTTGGCCAGCCCGCGCCGCGCCGCGTCGTAGAGCGGCCAGTGCATGTCTGTCGTCAGGAAGAAGAAATTGATGCCGGCGTCAAAGGCGGCGCTGATCGTCTCTTCCGTGCGCACGAGTCCCAGACAAAATGGGCTAACACTCAAGCCAGCCGCGCCCACGGAGAGCCGGTCCGTAAACCGTGGCAAAGAATCGCGTGCTGATCGCAATGGGACCATGGATTGACTCTCTCAGGAACAAGGCGGCGCGATGCGCGACAACGGCAGAAAGGGCCGCCGCGCTCCTCCAGCTTGGCAATGCGGAAACACTTCTTGCTTTTTGAACACCGAACAACTCTCGGCCTCAACGGCCGATACCGTTCTCCGATCGCTGGCTGCTTTGGATCACAGCAAGCAATATAGCCACGCATGCAATGCATTGTCAAAAAGAAAAATCCAAGGCGCTGCAGTTAAGCAAACCGCTCATGGCCTGGGCCGGATCGAAACCAGCAACATGCGGTCCCAGTCCGGCTCGATCATCGTCGTGGCGGCCAGCAGCGCGAGGGCGATGCCTGCCACACCCGTCAGGATGCCCGGGTCGTCCAGCCAGCGATCATCACCGGGCTTCAGCGGCATCCAGGCGGCGTAACCAGCGATGCCGCGCTCCGGATGACGCATTTCCAGCGTACGCCGGAACCAAAACCGGGCCGCATCGGCGAGCTGCTCGTCGCCAGTCGCCTGGTACAGGCGATTAAACAGGTGGCCAAGCCCTGCCGCGCCATGGCACAGGCCGGCATCGACGACTCCCGCCTGGTCTACCGGCCTGGCCGCCGCCCGTAGGGCGATGTTCCGAGCTGCTTTCTCCCATGCTGGTTCGGCGACGCAGCGGGCGGCCAAAAGCAGCGCCGCTGCGATCCCTGGATCCCCGTAGCACCAAGCCAAGCGGGCGGCCTTCGGCGGTTCGACGTTCTCCGACTCAATAACGTGCGTGAATCCCGAGCCGTCGGCCGGCTGCTGCGCAAGGAGCCAGCGAACCGCGCCGTCGAGCAGCGGCCGGGCCATCTCTACCGCCACGCCCGCAGCGCAGGCCCGGCCCAGCAGCGCGATAACGCCGGGAACGCCGTGAGCTAGCCCCAGGTTGTAGTAGCCGTGCGGGCACTTCTCTCGCGTTTCGGGGATGAGCCACGCAGGGTTGGTCCACCAGGTCAGGCCGTCTGGCCGGCGCTCAACCGTCTCCGTCAGCCGATCGATGACCCGTTCCAGGCAGGCGACGGCGTCCGGGTGCGGCAGCCGTTCCAGCGCGGCGACGCCCAGCCCGACCAAACCGCTGATCAAGTCGTAGTCTTCCTTCCAGGGCGAGGAGCCGAGGTGCTCGCGCAGGCCCGCATCGATGTCCGCGCTGACGTCTTCCAGGTCGAGATCAGCCATGAGCGGGCGCACGTGGGCCATCGCCCAGCCGACACCCGCGAGACCATCATAGAGGGAGGCCGGCAACTCCGCTTCCGCCGCAGCGGCGACGACTTTCTCCAGCAGTCGACGTGCGGTCGCCTCATGCTCCGGGCCGAAGCCAGACCGCGCCAAGTAAGCATGGAAAACGGCGACACCGGTCGCCCCACTGGCCAGGGTCGCATCCGCGACCCGCCATGAGGGCAAGCGATCAACGATGGCCCGGACGGTCTCCAAGGCGCGGTCTTTCAAGTCGCCATTCAGCAGCGGTTGCCATGAGTCCGGCGCGGCCGGCTGGCCGGCTGGCGAATTGTGACCAGTACGTTCGGCCTTGTTCTGCATTTTTTTCCACCATCTGGCAAGGGTCCGGCCGATGTAGTACTAGTTCACCCGAATGTAAGTATCATGCAACAAAGCGGTCGCCTGGAGTGTCTGACCCGGCTTCTCTTGCGCCAGCTTGGCCGCACGGCAGTTTTCGCAGCTCGTCGTACACAAGAGGCAATAACTGCTCGGCCGCCGAAGGATCGCTCGATTCAATCGGTGACAAGATTTGCGTGACTTCGGTCATAACAGAACTCATGAGCAAGCGAGATATGGGCACAGCTCCAAACCCGGCTCCATAGGGAACCGGGCCCATTTTAACTGCCGGTCTACCGCCATTAGTAATGTTAGCATGCTATGCGCGTAAAAGCACATCTTACCCGCTCACTTCATTCGAAACTGCGCGCAAGTAACGCAGTTCCCCTGGCCACGTAATGGGAGCAAATGTCGAGCCGTCACCACGGTCCAACACGTGACTTGCGGGTCTCGATGGTGGGAAAAACTGTGGTGGCCTCGGAGGAGCCGTATGAGGTAGTCCTTCACGTACGGATCTGTGCGGGGGGCGGCTGGCAACAGCCGTCCCTACCGCGAAGACCTCTGCAGGTGGCGCAATCAATTTGACAACGGTCCAGAATCGCCGAAGGCAAGCCTGCCCGACTGCAGTTAGTGCGTAAGGAGGGCGTGTCCTGAGCATTTGGCTGTCCGCTCGTTTTTCCTCGGGACGGGATGATCTAAGCAGGTGCGAGCGCTCACAAAGTCACCTCGGCTAGCACCAGCTTCTGCGTCAATCGTTCCTGGAAATTGAGGCGTCCAACGCGCTCCGCGTCGGCAAAACCGGCGATATGAGACGCTCCGGTGTGTCAAACCGGAGCGAGTTGCGATCAATACAGCCAAGCTGCCGCGTTGAGGACCCCAGCGAATCAAAAACGGCCGCTTGGGCTTCTCGAACATTAGGTTGGATGACTGGCTAACCTCTTAAGCCCCAGTGATAAGCAATCAAACCAAGCCCAGCCCGCGCCCCGAGAACAACTACGCAGCATCCAATCCTCTATGAGTTCGCATTCTTTTCCAAACGCTGTTCAATCTCTAGCATCACAATCTTGCAAACACGGAAATACTCCTGCATCTATCATCGCGGGGATCATCTTGGAGAACGTCTCCATTGCTTCCGAATTACCATAGTTGCCTAGAGAAGATGTCAGAGGATGTGTGTCCTCACATGCTGCAAAAAGCAATGTGTTTCGTATCTGTTTGAACGCCTTTTCGCGTAGATCGCCTTTAATGTCATCAAAAACAAGATTTTCTTCCCACAGCCAGCGAAAGGGGAGTCTAGTTCTGAGATTAATCTCGACAAATACGATCTGTCCATGTTGATCCCATGTCAGGAATCCATCGGTTCCAATTTTGTAACTCATGTGGACTTGAATGTAAGAATGCTTCTCGTTCTTGGTGACTACAGAGCTAAACGATAGAGCTTCCGACAGTGTCTCGAGTTGAACAGAAGCAATCGATCTCTCGAAGACGTCGACTGCGAAACGCAGTGGAAAAGGAGACTTGCTGCTTGACAGGACGGCCATGCAATCTTGCACTTTCTTCCAAGGTTCATCGGACATGGCATTCTTGGACCTATCGCTGTGACGCTAACTAGTAATTTTCCGGCGTGGCAACCGGTAAAGACGTCCCAATGTACCCCATCTGGCTGGTTGAATGGGCAGGCGAGCTACTTGAACGTGAATGTTTGGCTGGGAGCCGAGTAAACACCGACGCTCCGACGTGTCAAACCGGAGCGAGTAAGTTTGGGTGCCCTTCTTGGGTCGTGAGCCAAGTCCTAAAGTCGCGAACGCGACGGCAGTTAATAGCCTGGGGTGAAGCGAGTAATCGAGCGGAACCCCAGGTTGATTAGCCTCGCCAGGCGTGA
>JANMHA010000451.1:0-51415 GCA_031374925.1 Pirellula sp.
CCGTGAAAATCGGCATGAAAGCGATAGACCATAGTGCGGTCAATCCCTGTAATCTTTGCAAGTTCCTCGGTCACACGCTGGCAAAAATTTCGCAGACTATTGGCAGCTTGGATATGGCATATAGCGGCCTTTACGATCTCAAAATAGTCTCGACCGTCTTGTTCGGCATTGCGATGCGTCGCTTCAAACTCAAGGATGAGGACTCCGCCATTGGTGTGCAAGCTCACGTCCAAGGCCGTTGTGCCATCGATGGCCAGCATGCTAAAGGCGTGTTTGACAGAACGCTCGACTGGCTCGCTAGAGAGCAATTCATTAAGCTGTACTGTTTTGTCTTGTCCAATCACACGCGATATCGATTGGCCAAGCAACGCTTCAGGCGGATCCGTAAAAAAGCGGGCCGTATTCTCGCTCGCTTGGAGAATCGTAAGGTCGCTAGGTCTAAGGGCTAACAAGACTCCATGTGCCTGGATGCAACCTGGTGTTCGCGTGGGTTCGCTCTCGCAAGTTGTCAAGGTCGTTCCGTGGCGTTTGATACTGTACGGCCCGTCCCCCCAAGGAAGCGGCGCCGAAAATCCGGATGGCTCATTACTCATTTAGTTATGCTGATTTCTCTAGTGGGCTCAACCATTAGCTTGCGAGTCGAGTTAGGGAACAGCCACTGACCAAGCGTCTTGAATGTTTCGTTAGCGCCACAAACGATTTCGTCGTCTTGGTCTATGGGTTCGGCGTTACTTGTCAGAAACAATCGAAACGATTGCCATTGGTTGCCGTTTTTGGTCCCGTAGCCATTGAAAAATGCCGCCCCCGTATCGGGATCAAGCCCAAGATTGGCAAGCAGGTGCTTGCTGATGATTTGACCGCCGAGCGTCGCTCCTTCAATCACATAGAGACAGCCAAGTACCTGGGCCGGTGTCGTGAGATGAGGCAAATTCCTGCAACGTTCGAGCAGCTCCGAGAACTCGCCAAGTGCGCGTAGGTCTTTCTCAAGTTGTGGTACCTTGGCGCGCTCAGAGCAAACGTACTCTTGGTCTGGCCAATAGATTTCTATTTTCGCTCGAAGCCGATCTTCGAGCGGAGCATAGTATCCCCAGAATCGAGTAAGGAGATGGCAGTAGGTCTCACGCGACATGTCCGGATCCAGTACCGGCATCTGAGACTCGATGGCCGCGTGATTCCGCGAGGTTTCTTCTCGAAGTCGTTGCAGGAGCATGATTGGTTCTCGTTTTTTTAGTCTCGGACGCAAGCCGATTTTTGAGATTCGATCGGCTAGTGTCTCAAGCTCAGATAGTAGTATTTGGGTTCCCGCTTGAACTACGTTGTTCTGCGACGCTCGCGAGTATTTTCCTAACTTGCTCCAGCCGTGCCGGCTTGATTAGGTGATGATTGAATCCAGCCTCCATCGAAGCCTGTCGATCCGATTCCTGGCCGTAGCCAGTTAGCGCAACCAGGACAACATTTTTGAGCGTAGGCTGCTTTCGAATCTGCTTCGCAACTTCGTATCCATTCAGACCTGGCAGCCCGATATCGAGCAAGACGATATCCGGAACATATGCCGTGGCAATCTGAAGGGCAGTCGGTCCGTCATGTGCAGTTCGCACTTCATTTCCAGACTCCTTCAGCAGCATGGAAAAGCTCAAAACGGTGTCGACATTGTCATCGACCACGAGTATCCGCAATGGTCGATGGTTTTTGTCGGGAGCGGTAGTTGTAATCTGAGCAGTCTCAACGACCCTCGAAAGTTCTACCGGAAGCCGCACAACAAACTCGCTACCCTGCCTCAACGTACTGAACACTTCGACTCTACCGCCGTGCAATTCCGTTAGTCGTTGAACCAGTGCGAGCCCGATGCCTAACCCACCTTGAGAACGATCGAGCGAACGTTCTGCTTGGGTGAATAGATCGAAAATGCATGGGAGCAGCTCTGGCGTAATCCCAACCCCTGTGTCTCTGACTCGTAGAATGCATTCGGCCTCAATTTGCTCGGCGCTAAGCCAGATCTTTCCGTTCTGGTCGGTGTATTTTGCGGCATTGGTGAGCAAGTTGACCAAAACCTGTTCGAGCCTCGCAGCATCTGCATGCAACCAGATTGGTTCCTCTGGGATCGTCACGTTGATCTCGTGCCCGCGTTGTAGAATCAAAGGTCGAACTGTCTCGACGGCCGATCGAATAATGTCTCCGACGACCACGGACACCTTTCGTAGTTGCACCATCCCTGTCGTGATCCGCGATACTTCGAGAAGGTCATCGACGAGATGCTGCAGTTGATTGGTCTGACGCTCAATGATTCCTCTTGCCTCTTTTTGGAACTCGTTCTCATTGTTGCTTTGCATACCAAGCATTTGCACGGCATTGGAAATAGGAGCCAAAGGGCTACGAAGTTCGTGGGAAAGCATGGCTAGGAACTCATCTTTGCGTCGATGCAAATCCGAAAGCTCGACCGCTTGGAGTTGCGTTTGCTTTTCAAGTCGACTCCGCTCTGTAACGTCGCGTGCGGCGGCGAAGACCCCTTGCAGTTTCCTGTCGCGATCATAGAACGTTGTTGCGTTGTAGGAAACGACGGTCTGCACTCCGTCCCTTGCCCGGGCGGTTAGTTCGTAGTCCGTCACTTTGCCTCCGGCGAGCACCAGCTTGATGCCAGCTTCCGCTAGATCGGGGTTGGTAAAATAGTCTTTGAATGGGGCTCCGATCAGTTCATCCCTGGTGCAGCCAGTGAGTTCCTCCATCTGCTTGTTCACATCGCTAATGATTCCACGGGGGTCGGTGGTGATCAGCGCGTCGATGTTGGATTCGATGAGCGAACGAGTGTAGAACTGTAGATCCCGAACGCGTTGATCGAGGAGCATTCGTTCCGCTTCTACTTGTTTGCGCGCCGTGACATCACGGGCTGCAGCGAACACCCCCTGCAGATTGCGGTCGCGGTCGTAGAACGTGCTTGCATTGTACGAGACTACTGTTTCGATTCCGCTTTTCGCACGCGCGGTCAATTCGTAATCGGTGACCTTGCCTTCGGCCAGAACTAGTCTGATCCCAGCTTCGGCTCGATCCGGGTTGGTAAAATAGTCCTTAAAGGGAGCGCCGATGAGTTCGTCGCGAGTCGAACCGGTCAGTATCTCCATTTGTCGATTGATGTCGGTAATGATGCCTCGTGGGTCGGTAGTGATAAGAGCATCAATATTGGATTCAATAAGCGAGCGAGTGTAAAATTGTTGATCGCGAATACGCTGATCCAGCAGCATGCGTTCGGCTTCGACTTGTTTCCGTACGGTATTGTCCGTGCCGATGAGCAAGTAGCCTATAATGTTTTCTTGAGCATCGCGCAGTGCCGTCACCGACACGATGGCAGGGAAGCGAGTTCCATCCTTGCGAATGTAGGTTAACTCGTAAATGTCTTCGATCCCACGCGAAGCTTTAAAAACAAGCGCTTCGAAACCTGGGGTAATGGTGGTTTGCAGTTCGGAGCTTAGAGATTTTGCGCGTGCGACGACTTCCTGGGGGTCCGAAATGTCGGCGGGCGTAATTTTGTTCATGACTTCGGAAGCCTCGTAGCCGAGCATACGTTCGGCTCCAACATTGAAGATCTGAATGACGCCTTTTTCGTCGGTGGCGATACTGGAGAAATTGGCGCTATTGAAGATTGCGTTTTGCAAAGCGCCCGCTTTGACTAATGCTTCTTCTGCTTGTTTTCGCGCTGTGACATCTTCCATCGCTAAAACGAGCAGCTCACCATGCTGGCCAGCCTCAAGTTTGCGTGCGTTAAGCAGCATGATCCGGCGACCAATCGCAGGAAACGTATGTTCGAGTTCAAAGTCATCGAACACGGAGCTCTTGGGTACTATATCTTCGAGCAGCGTTCGGAGATCCGGAATGTCCCACTGGCCATTGCCCAATTCGTAGATGAGACGCCCCTCCGTTTCCGCTGCCGAGACTTGAAACTTTTGGTAGAATGCGCGGTTTGCCGATCGAACGCGAAGAGTCGCGTCGAGGATAAGTAGAGGCTCACGGACTGTATCGACTATGTTTTGAGCATAGTTCTGAATGTCTTCGACGAGCGGCTGTGGAACTGAATTTTGCATCGTTTTTTGGGACTAACGTCGGTTCTCGACGGCGAACAGCTTCGTATCAGCTCCCCGGCAGTAGTGGTTCGGAAACAATGCTGGCATAAAAAAAGCCGACGAAGTAGAACCCTTTCTAGGGTTTCACCGCGTCGGCTTACTTGTTTACCAGTCTCTCAGCAAACGCTGAGCTACTTTTAATTGAGTCATCCGAAGTTGACGTACAGGAAAGAACGATTCCTTTTCAATGCGTCAATGTAGACCATACCATCCGTCGCCAAACAAAAGTCAATAAAAGTTTGCAATCTGTTGTAAATGCAGAGTTTTTTTGGACTCGTATGGCCTTTAGGGGCAGCAACAGATGGGATTGAAGTGGGTAGTGGAGAGTGGAGAGTGGAGAAGTACGTAGGCGAGCGGCAGGCTCAAATCTACCTGACACGACGCGTCATTTTTGAGTTGCACTGGCGCGCCCGTTTTGAAGTTGCACCATTGTGTTTAGGGCCAAAGGCACGGTAATTTGCCTAGCCCAGGCCAACGGCCTGGGACTAGGCAAAACGCAATAATGCTGGCAGCTTCAAAAGGCGACAGGTAGAGGTTAACCATAATGAATCACTCGTCTCCCAGATAGACGAGGATTTGAAGACTATATGGAGCGATGCTAAACAAGAGAGGCTCGTCAGTCGAGACGGCATCGAGTTGGCTTTCTAGGTTGATGTTATCGAAATCATCGCTATAGCCTGACCAGTCTGAATTGAACCGAATAGCCCATCGCCCTGGTTTGGGCAGGCAAACAGGAATCCTTTCACGTATTTCATGACTCAAGTTGAGCAGGACGACCACATCATCCTTAGGTCCTCCGTGGGCCCACCTATGATAAACCAGAAGAAGCGATTCTTTGTGTTCGTAAATCACGGACATCCCACTGCCGGAAAGCCCCAGCGATTCGCCTGCAAGATTACGCCGCAATGCGATGAGATCTCGATACATCAAATGGATGCCAGTAAAACTCAGTGTCCGAAACCATTCAATGGGATCGGTATCTCGGAACCACTCGTCCTCCAGCAGTTCTTGTCCTTGAAATAACATTGGGACGCCAGGAACGGTCAAGCCTATAGCGGCCGCCAAAGTCGACCGTTTGCGAGCGTACCAACCATCCGGTGAATTTGGATCAATTTCGCTTGGAACTCGCGCCTTTCCGTTGGCAACTTCATCATGGGATTCGCTAAAGATAACCCTTTGAAACGCATCTCCATTGTATTGAGCGAAGGCTGCGGATTTGATTGCGTCGACCGATCGTTCGATATCGTCCTGTGCGATCATGCATTTTCGGACAGGATGCACAAATTGCGCATCCCACTGCAGATCGAAGCCGGCCCCCCCCTCGCCAACCGATTTCGTCAACCAATCATTGTTTTGCAAGTCTTCCGCAATCGTAATCCGACCGGGAAAGTCGCTATGGACCATGTCGTTGACGGCTTGAGTCAGGCTCCAACCGTCTGGTAAATCTCCACTTGGGTCCCCACTACCGTTGACGTGACGTATGAACAACGTCATGTCAAATCGCAAGCCGTCCATCTTGAATTCTTCAAGCCAGAAACGAGCATTATCCATAATCAAATTGCGGACTTCGGGACGACCGTAGTCAGGTCTGGTATCACCCCAAGGTGTCGTACTTCGCCAATCGTTGTAAAAGTAGATGCCGCCTTTATCGTTTTCGGACCAACCATCAAATTGCCAAGTGGATAAATCACTTGGGCCAAAATGGTTGTAGACAACGTCTTGTATTACAGCGATTCCTCGTTCGTGTGCGGCTTTGACGAACCGTTTGAGCGCAAGCGGGCCGCCATACGCTTGCTCGACAGCAAATAAATGGGCCGGATTGTAGCCCCAGGAATAATCACCGGCAAACTCAGCACACGGCATCAATTCAATCGCGTTGACTCCGAGTTTGGACAAGTAGTCTATACGGCGAATGCAGTCATCTAGCGTTGCCGGTTTTTTTTTCTTCTGGACATTGAAAGTCCCTATATGCATTTCGTAGATGACCATTTCATTCTTCGGCGACGCACGAAAGTTGGTGGGTCCCCAATCGAACGAGAGGTCCGTTAGGATTCCATTACCCATCGAGTTTGTCACCGCAATCGCGTACGGGTCGATGCGCGTAAACTGCTTTTCCCCACTGACGATTCCAAAGCGATATTCCTGCGTCAAGGTGGCATTCCCTACCACGGCATACCAATAGCCGGATTCCTCGGCGGCCATTGGGTTCTTCCCCCAGTCCCAATCGTTGAAATCGCCTAAAACGGATACCGCCGAAGCATGCGGTGCCCAAACTCGAAATGCAAATGTTCCTTCGTTGGTCTTCCAATTACCTAATTGTCTTCGCACCGTGCACAGCCCTCCAGCAGATCATTCTCCATTTCAACTTTCATTGCACTAATCGTGCGTTCGCTCGTCATCACGATCTCCGATATTAGCATTTCGCGTTCAGGATCTGAAAGACCCATGTACTCCGACTCCAGTTTTTGAGTCAAAAGCGTCAATGGCTCAGCTAGAAAATTGGAGGCAAGTCCCCTGATGGTGTGCGCCAGATGCACGACGCTCTGATTGTCGTTTCTGTCAAACGCAGATTGCAACGCCAGCACTTTCCCCGGCAAGTCCTCAACAAAAATGTTGGCAATCGCGAGGATTAGCTCCGAATCGTTGTTTAGGTTTACGCGTGTGACAGCTAAGTTCAGCTTTACGGATGGGGTGATAGCCGGCGTACTCATCGGTTTCATTTTCCAGGAAAGACTTTTTTTGAAGCTTATCCGAATCTCTTCTGCTACGATAAAGAGCAACCGGCATGCCATCTACGATTCGCGTTCGAACGTAGTTGTATACGCGAAGTTCCGATTTGGGGGGGTTGTGACCAAAGTAATAGTCATTGATGACGACCGAGCAGTTCGCCTTATGGTCGAAAAAGGGCTTGAAAGCCTGGGAATTCAGGTCGTCGCAGCTTCGTTGGCGATGGAGGGTTTGCGGCTGGTCGAAACGGAAAAGCCGGACGTCGCGCTCGTTGACGTTTGCCTTCCTGAAATGAACGGATTCGAACTATTTCGAAAAATTCGGGCGGTTGACTCCAAAATACCGATGATTTTCGTCACTTCGGATTGCAGTAGCGAAACGACCATCGAGGCCATGCGTTTGGGCGCGTTTGACTACCTTGCAAAACCCGTCAACTTGGACCAACTCCGCAAAATGACCGTGAGTGCGGTGGCTGCGCGACGCTTGATGGACCAGCCGGTTGTCATGCCTCTTTCCGGAGTTGGCGAAAAGGGAGATCAATTTATCGGTCGAAGTACACCGATGCTTGAGGTCTTTAAGTCGATCGGTCGAGTCTCAGGAAGGAATGTAACGGTCCTGATCCGCGGTGAAAGTGGTTGCGGCAAGGAATTGGTAGCAAGAGCCATTCTGCAACACAGCGAACGCGAATCGAAGCCTTATACGGCAGTCAATTGCGCCGCCATTCCTGATCAACTTCTTGAAAGCGAGCTATTCGGACATGAGAAAGGCGCGTTTACTGGAGCTGAACAAAGACGAAAAGGAAAGTTTGAACAATGTCACGGTGGAACGATTTTCCTCGACGAAGTCGGAGACATGTCCCTGCTAGTTCAAGGAAAAGTACTCAGGCTCATCCAGGATCAACGCTTCCAACGCCTGGGTTCGAACGAAGAGATTACAACCGACGTTCGCGTGATTGCAGCCACCAATCGCAATTTAGAGGAAATGGTAAAGAAAGGTGAGTTTCGCGAAGATCTGCTATATCGGTTGAATGGCTATTCGATCGAATTACCACCTCTGCGAGACCGACGAGAAGACATACCACACTTGCTCGAGTACTTTTTAAAACGCGAGCGTCTCGAAATGGGAAAATTGTCGCTGGAAGGGCTCGCGCCCGCGGCTCTCGACGCGCTGGTGAAGTACGATTGGCCTGGCAATGTTCGTCAACTTCAATCTGTTATTCGCCATGCCTTGCTTCATACAACGGGCACTGTTTTGGCACTGGACTCCTTACCCAGCATTGTGGTTGAAAATAGCGGCAAAAGGACAAGACTCGCTAACGATAACACGGTTGCATCTGCCAGCCACCAAGCTGGCGAGGCTTCCAATGACTCGATTCAAGAAACCTATCAACAGAATTCCATTTACAACTTGCGCAGCGAAGATGCAGCTCAACCCAAACCCGATCTGGCCACATTCATCGATGCTCGTCTATCAGCAGGCACAACGAATCTGTACGGTGAAACGATCGAAGAAATTGAAAAGTACCTGTTTACCAGGACGCTGATCGAAACGAACGGCAATCAATCCAAGGCGGCTGAAATTCTGGGTATTACACGAGGCAAGGTGCGAGACCGTATTGCGTACTTTGGCATACAATTGGATCGTGCTATAACGCTGCAAAGCTAGGGAAACTAATTTGCCTGGGCCCGACCGAGTACTCGGTGTTGCAGAGTCTCAACACGCTAATTCAAGCGATTTTTGGCTCCAAGCGGTTTTTCTTCGACCCATCGAAAGGAGTGCTACAAGTCGAAGTTGCGAATCGATTGCATTACGACGCCGGTCATTTCTCTCCTCGATTGACCAGGATCTCTGGATTGCTAACCGACGATCCTTGGCGTTTTCTGATTTCGCCACAATTGAGATGACGGATGTTATTTCCATTGCTTGTTTCCTAGACAGTGTTGACTCCATTGGACAGCCAACCAAGTTGGCCAATACTTCGTAACCGCAATTGCCGGGCCAAACCGACAGGACTTTCAAGATCTTTCCTGCTGGAAATTCAATTAGGGCTATCGGATAGAAAGCAGGGGAAAACAGCTGATCGCAAATCGACCACTCGGGACGGTTCATCATCTTTCTGCTTGCGTTTCTATTTGTCGATCTCGAAAGTCTTTCCCTTTTTCCTCCAGTAATCTAAAGCGTTTTTGCATCCGATGGGATATCTGACAGTCTTTTGCAAAGGATATCAATTCACGGCATAGCATTTGCGTTTCTGTCCATGGATAAGTCTCGCTGGTAGGCCACGCTAGTGCGATGACTTTCCATACCCATCGACCTTTAATCCAACCAACATCCCGGCTTCCTTGAAAGGGGCTATCGCTATGAATCGACTCCTATCTTTTATACTAATAATCCTGGTCGTCGCCGTAGGCGTCGGATTCTTCCGAGGCTGGTTTAGCATGTCTACCAATAAGGAAGTTATTGGGAATAAACTCGATGTCAACTTCAAGTTGGATGCTGATAAGATGAAGAAAGATGCGAACGCACTTGAGGAAAAAACGAAGGCTCTATTGAGCTCCGAAAAGAACGATACTCCCGACATCCCAGCAAACACACTTCCAAGGTGAGAGCAACAAGATGATTTGGACAACTTTTTCAATGTTTTTGTTCTTATCGCTCGGAATACTTGCGTCGTACACGTTCGGTGGGTTTATTCACTTGGTGCTGGCTCTGATCGCTATCGTAGCCTTGATCAAGATCCTTCAAAGCAGATCCCAGCTATCAGACGGCCTTCATGGTCATTCCATTCGGTAAGGCGAGCGGCGATGTGAGAACTACCAATCATAACCCGATACGTAAGTGAGGGACCTGCGAAATTGTCTCTCGCTTACGCTTCGGGTTGGGATACTGCAATCTGCCGCTCGCCTAAATGGCCGGACGAAGCTTCGTTTGATTCTAACCCGCAAATCAAGTTGGTCGAGTGAGATATGATCAGTATAAATCGCAAAGCAGTAATCGGTGTTGGAAAGTGGTTAGGAATTGCCTGCATTGGTGGACTAGGCTTTGGTGCTTGGGGGCTCTCCAAATCGGATTGCGCTGTACCGGTCAAGGCGGAAAGGAAATTCGTCTTGGACGTCGACATCGATACGTTTCGACAGATCCTCGTTCGTACCAATGCTACGGCAGCAATCATTGAACACGGCGGGATGAAGCTAGTCGATGAAGCGACCGACGCAGTCGACATCGATCTTTCGAACGATTCTCGCCCGCTGAGAAACTTCTTACGTGGCAAATCAAAAGCAAATGTATCTGCAACCAAACATCTTACGGTGCGGATGAACGATCCTCAATTGAAAGCAAGCGAGCTCTTACTCAGCCAAGACTGCCATATCCAACCAGAAAAAATCCATATCGTCACGACTTCAGATCAGCCAGCGGGGGAGCTGAGTTTATACAACACAATTCTGGACGCTGTGAAGGCGGGACAAAAAACTGAACTTACGTTGTCGTTGGAAATGACGGTCGTCGTGCGTGTTCCCAGAGTTTTTCTCTCACAGGCGGAAGCTCGCGTTCAGCAAGCTGCCGATAAAGCAATGGAAGAGCAAGAGGCCGCCATCCGCAGTCTCGTCGCTAAGGCCGATAGTAGCGTTGTTGGCTTGACCCATCTCATCCACTGACATCGTCTTCGCGTTGACGACTTGCTTCATTTAGAATTCTCACAAGTGTTGCGTAGGTGACCGGCTTTACGATGTGGTCATCAAAACCCGCTTCGATTGCTTGGAGTTTTTCGGTGGCGGCTGCGTAGCCTGTTACCGCGATGATACGAACCGAATTGCCTGACGGAAGCGATCGAATTTGCCTGGCCAGTTCATATCCATCCATGCCGATCATCCCAATGTCCGAAAAGACTATTTCAGGCATCTTTTGGCGAATGGCAACCATTGCAGATAAACCATTCGACGCGGTTCGGACATTCTGTCCCAGTGACTCCAGGAGCTTCTGAAGTGTGTAGGATGCGACACGCGTATCGTCTACGACCAGAACTTCTTGCCTTCTTCTAACTTTGGGTGTTTCTATCGCAGGCGCTTGAGTTGGAGCTTCGAGCTCCTTTTCGGGTCGGTCGACAATTGCTTGGTTGGAGAAATCGTCGATTGTTTGTAGGAGACTTCTTAACTGACGTTCCAAAATTACGAGCATTTCGGCCGATTGAGCCGAGATGGTTGGATCCAACTTCATCACATCGATGGCGCATTGCATTGGCGCTAGTGGACCTCTAAGTTCGTGTGCAAGATGCGAAAGCTCCTGCCGAGCGACATTACAATCCGCGTCAGAATCCTCATCGGTCTCCGCTTGCATACCAGCCCAGACTTTCAACTAAAATACGTAACAGCGAGACTGTATTCGTCCGCGCATTCGCCATTACAGTGTACCACATAATCCTACTTTGATTATAGGACGATGGGAGATGAACCTCAGTATTCATGCTATAGTAAGGAGAACATTTTGTAGCCCAGTGACTACGTTTTTGCCCCATGACCGCGTCATCGCAGTCTGATTAATGCACGACTCGCCCGCCACTCCACCTCGGCTATTGCATCATTTTTTCGAGCGATCTGCCAAATTGTATCCGAACAGGATCGCTGTTGATGTTCCCCCAGGTCCGGAGGGAGGACCGCGAAGTTCTGTTAGTTATCGGGAGCTCAATTCTGAAGCGGAAGCATTAGCAGCTAACATAGGTGCACTTGCTAAGGCCGATTCACTGATTGCGATTTTGCTTCCCCGCAACTCGCACCGCCTATACGCTAGTCAGCTTGGCGTTCTCAAAGCGGGCGGGGCGTTCACCTGCATCGACCCTAGCTTTCCAGACTCACATATTCAGGCTGTGCTTGACGATGCCGAGGCACCACTGCTACTAACCGATGATGACGGCCTGTTGCGCATCTCGCAGTCTGGCCTGCGTGTACAACATGCTCTCAGTGTTTCGAAAACGGGAGCTGCGACCAAGTTACCTCACTCCGCGCCACTCTCGGAAGGAACTGTGCCCGAGAATCTCTGTTATGTGATTTATACGTCGGGAACGACCGGTACACCGAAAGGCGTGTTGATCGAGCACCGTTCGGTGGTCAACTTAGTTGCCTCGGATATCGAAGAGTTCCAGCTCTCGCATAAAGACCGAGTCGGGCAGGGATCATCCGCAGCCTACGACTCTTCGATCGAGGAAGTCTGGCTGGCTTTTGCGGTAGGAGCCACTTTGGTGGTTATGGATGACCAGACCAGCCGTATGGGTCCAGACTTGGTCGGCTGGCTTCGTCATGAGAAGATCAGCGTTTTCTGCCCTCCCCCCACGCTGTTAAGGACAACCGGCTGTCAGGACCCAAAACGAGAGCTACCCGACCTACGTTTGCTCTACGTCGGCGGTGAAGCTCTCACGGACGATCTCGTCGATCGCTGGGCAACCGGCCGGCGACTAGTCAACGGATACGGGCCGACAGAGTGCACCATAACGGTCGTTCGCGGCGATGTGCAACAGGGGCGCCCCGTGACAATTGGATGGCCGGTGCCCGGTCATACGGCGTGGGCGCTAGACGCTGACTTGAAGCCCGTGGAAGACGGCCATGAGGGAGAACTGTGTATATCAGGAATTGGGCTGGCGCGCGGATACCGAAACCGGCCAGCGTTAACCATGGAGAAATTCCCGACACATCCCAGCTTCGGACGCATCTATCGAACGGGCGATCTCGTCAGCCGCGACGTTGATGGGCAGTTTACGTATCTCGGCCGAATCGATGCCCAAGTCAAACTGCGCGGTTATCGAGTGGAACTAGAAGCAGTAGAGACAAGTCTATCCGTATTGCCCGGAGTGCGCGAGTCAGCTTGTAGGGTGCAAGGCGAAGGCGCAGGCCAACTGCTGGCAGCGCACGTGGTGCCGATCGATTCGGATTCACCGCCGGATTTTGCTTCGCTCAAGAATGCGCTACGACTGTCGCTTCCATCCTACATGGTGCCATCTCGCTTCGGCCTAATCGAATCGCTGCCACGCAGCGTGGGCGGCAAGGTCGACCGCAAGAAACTGCCGGAACTCAGACTCGTCGCCAGTACCGAGACGGGTGAACCGATACGTGAAATCACCCTACCCAGCAATTCGACTGAGGCCTTCATCGTCGCGGCGTTTGGAAAGGCTCTCGACACTACTGCTGAGATTTCGACGGACGACGATTTTTTCATTGATCTCAGCGGCGATTCGCTCTCGGCCGTTGCCGTGATCTGTTCCCTCCGTGAACACGCCGAAACGGCGTGGGTGACCACTCGCGACCTTTACCTCTCCCGTACCGCAACTCGCCTCGCTGAGCGCTTGATGATGGTCCAGCGTCGGCAAGCGGTACGCCTTCCATTCGGGCAAGTGCCCAATGGCCACACCGCGTACCCTCGGACCGTCACCGTGGCGCAGACGCTGTGGCTACTGCTTCAATTGGTGACCATCAGCGCTGTCAGCTATATCATTGCATTCGAATTGCTGCCATCACTTCTGTCCCACTTGGGTCTCATCGTCACGCTGCTGCTCGAACCGCTCCTTGCTATGTCTGGCGTGATCCTCTACGTCCTATGCTCCATCGGCCTCACAGTCGGTCTGAAGTGGGTGTTGATCGGCAAGTACAAGTCTATGCGGTCGCCGGTGTGGAGCGGATATTATCTACGGCATTGGATAGTTATCAACGCGGCGCGGACCATCCCTTGGAACATTCTTGCGGGAACGGCCCTGTACGGCTCTGTGTTGCGGGCTCTTGGAGCAAAAGTCGGTCAACGCGTACACATCCATCGCGGTGTCAACCTACAGAATGGAGGGTGGGACTTGCTGTCCATCGGTGATGACGTCACGCTTGCATCCGAAGCTCACATTGGGTTGGTCGAATTCCATAGCGGCTGCTTGTGGCTCGGGCCGGTCACTATCGGCAATGATGCGACCATCGATATTCGCGCCAGCCTCAGCGGGCACACAATCGTCGAGCGAGGCGGCTACCTTACGGCGCTTTCCTGGCTGGCAAGCGGCGAGAGAATCTCGGAGGGCGAAATGTGGAACGGCGTACCCGCCGCGAGAACGGGACAAGCGCCGACCGCTCCGATGCCAAACGCCTCGAACCCGCTGCATCCAGCCCTCTATACCCTCGCCCAATTGGCGTTCGCGGGAATAGCGCACGTTGTGGCGACGTTACCGCTTCTGATGGCTTTGTTCGCAACAGCAATTGTGTTTGGACTGAACTCAGAAACCATCACGTACTGGCTGAGCAATCCAATGTGGAACTTTCAATCGTTTGCCTTAGTGCTGGCCGCATCGGTGGTCTGGGTACCTTTCGCATTGGCCCTCAAGGCAATGGCCGTGCGCTGGTTGTGCCGAGTGCGACCTACAATCCTGCACCGCTGGAGTCTGCCCTATATCTTAGTTGCGCACAAGGCAAACGAGGTCGAGTCCGCGGGCCGCTGGCTCAGTGGTACGCTGTTCTGGCCGCTTTGGCTTCGACTGGCGGGCATGCACATCGGCACCAAGTGCGAGATAAGTACCATCATCGGAGTCATACCCGAGTGTCTTTCCGTCGGCGCTGAGAGCTTCTTTGCTGACGGAATCTACTTCGGTGGGGTGCACATCTACTGCGGTACTGTCACCATCGAACGGATCTCGCTGGGACGCGGCACGTTTCTTGGAAATCACGTCGTCATCCCTGGGGGCGCTCAACTCCCCGAGGAACTTTTTGTTGGCGTTTGTACCGTAGCCAACTCCAATTGGGGCACACCGGGCTCAGGTTGGTTTGGCCATCCACCTATGGAGTTGCCCCGCCGTGAGGTCATTAGCATCAACCGCAATTTGACGCACAACCCAGGGATACTGCGGTACACTTCGCGTTTGTTCTGGGAGACACTCCGCTTCGCGCTTCCCTGCGTACCCCTGAGCATGGCTTGCATTTGGTACTGGCTCATGTCGGTATCCGCACCGGATGGAGGTTTGGCCGAGCGTATTCTGCTGCTGGCACCGGCAGTCACGCTGGCGACTATCCTAATTCAGTGCTGCGTTGTCATCGGGTTAAAGTGGGCACTGTTGGGCAGGGCCAAAGCAGGGCAGCACCCTTTGTGGTCTTGCTGGTGCAGCCGATGGGATTTCCTTTACGTTGCTTGGCAGTTCTACGCCGTAAGGTATCTTGCATCGCTGGAGGGAACGCTTCTATTGGCTATGTACCTACGTGCGATGGGCGTTCGCATCGGCCGTCAAGTCGTGCTCGGTCCGGGCTTCGTGCAAGTGGCCGACCCAGACATGATTGTCATCGAGGATAAGGCCACTGTCTGCGCGAACTACCAGGCACACAGCTTCGAAGACCGGGTGCTCAAGCTAGCGCCGGTGGTGGTCCGCCGAGGCGCAACTGTCGGTGAGTCGGCTGTAGTTTTTTACGGAGCCGACATTGGCGCGGAGGCGTGGGTGACTCCTAACAGCGTCATCATGAAAAACGAATTTCTCGCACCGCAATTTGTCTACGGTGGCTGCCCAGTGCAAGCGCTTGATGTCACACCCGCTTCCCTTACCTATGCCAACTCCACCAACCAAGCTACCGTTCAGCAAGTCACCACAAAAACCAGGTACCTCAGTCTTGATATCGCTCGCGGGTTAGCAGTGCTTGGGATGATTTTCATGCACTTTGTCTCGGCAGAAACAGGGCAGACCGGAATTGCCGCTATTGCTTCCGGCCTGGCGAGCTTTTTGGAAGGCAAGGCCGCAGCCCTGTTTTGTATCCTCGCAGGTATGACATGGGAGCTGCAGGCTCAGCATGCGAAGTACCGTACCTCGTCGCGGTCAAGCTGGTATGTGCTTCGACGCGCGCTCGCTCTTGCGGTTGTAGGCGTCGCTTTTCACATTCTTATCTGGCCCACCGAGATCCTCATTCCCTTTGCACTGATGATGTTAATCTCTTCGATCGTGCGGCGGTACGGCATTCACGCTCTGTTGCAGGCGGTTTCCCTTTGCCTTGCGCTCATCCCCGTGGTGCTGGTGTACTTCAGTGCGTACACGCAAACCGATTGGAACGCCGATGGCAGCCACCTAACCGACAGCGAGCTAGGCTGGGCTACGTTGCGGTACTTGATATTGGATGGTCACTACCCGCTGGTACCTTGGCTTGCGTTCCCATTGCTGGGCATGGTGCTGATGGCCAAATACCGAGATGGTACCCGTCCGATCAAGGTGTGGTTTGCACCATCGCTTACCATAACGTTACTGGCCCATGCATACGTCTATTGGAGCCAATCGAACGAGGAAACCCTCGGCACCCTGGGGCCGTTTCTCACAAGCACTTGGCTGCCCACCTCATTGCCATTTGTGCTGACCACAGGCAGTTGCGCCATTGCGATCATCTCCGGTATCGCATGGCTTTATGAGGCGATCCAACCAAAGAATTCGATGGCACCAGTTCGTTGGCTAAGCCTCGTTGGCCGCTCATCGCTTACGCACTACCTTTTGCACTTGTGCCTCGTCTACGCACCGTTGAAGGCGCTACTTGGACATGAAGAGTGGTCGGTGACCATCGGACTCTGGGCCTTCGCGGGCTATATTATTATTGCCGTACCGCTGACCGTGCTGTGGTTCCGTCGCTTCCATCGCGGCCCAGCCGAGGCTGCGTGGGGGATTCTATCGGGGCAATAGTCCAAAAAAAAAGGAGGCTAGCCCCAACGAGTAAAGCCAAGCAGCGTCACACCCTACCTAAAGCGTTATGGCGAGGAATCCGTTTTGCCATCGCCGGAGACGGTTGAGATGGAACGAGAGTCGTTTAGGGATTCATTTGCGTAGTTTAGGATGCGACAAAGCGCATGTAGGCGGTGGGAAGAATAGTCGACTCCCGAATCTTTCAGTCGCTTTCGTACAGAACTGTTGAATGTCTTTATCCGCCAGTTTCCGACCGCGATCCAACCAGTAAATCCCTCCCTACGCAGCCGCTTCGAAAAAGATTCGATAACCTCCCATGGATTGGTTGGTAGTGAACTGATCAGGACGATCGAAAAGTCTCCGGAAGCAATGAGCTTCGAAGTCGTCGCGCTCAAAGAGTGGCCAAGGGTCCATTCGATTTTTGGAACCGCAATCGCAACCGCACGAAGAGCAACATTGGTACGTTCTCCGCCCAAGCTGATGCCAAACGCCTTTTGGTAACCGACGTTAGTTGCATCCATCCCTTCACTTTCTAGGGCTGCCCGCTCCTTTTTGGAAACTGAATCCTGGTCGTTGCTTGCCAGAATCTTCCAGAGCAAAGCATCGTTGAATTGACCCAATTGGCGGTGCAACTCGTTTGAGATTGCTTTCCCCTTCAATTCTCGATCCGAGTGAGCCATGCAGCGTATTGCTACCTTATCGACAACAAATGGCAAACCACGTTTTGAGATAATTGATCTTAACAGGGCTTCTGCTTCGCCAAGGTCATTGGCGAGTAACCTCTGAAAATAGACCAAGTGGGCGGGCAGTGGCCTGGCATCACTGAGGAGAAAATCAAGCGATTTCAGGTAGGGCAGGTGCCGACCCAACGTTGCCAGAATAAGGCTCAAAGGGGTTGCCATCATCAAACCGAAAGGTCCCCAAGCCCAAGTCCAAAACATGATCGCAATCAACAAAGCGAAGGGATTCATACCAACGGTTTTTCCAAATAGCCACGGCTCGAGAATGTTTCCTGCTATTCCCTCTAACGCTAGATAGATAATGACAACCGCGGTCGGGACAATCCAACCTGGCATGAACAACATACTTACAGACAAAGGCAAAAGCATGGACACGAAACTGCCAAGGAGTGGTACAAATCGAAATACGAAGGTAACAGCTCCCCAGACGGCAGCGTAAGGGACATTGAGGAAGTACAATGCCATTCCAAAGCATAAAGCGAACGCTAAATTGACGCAGACAAGGCTCAACAAATAGTTACCGAGGCGACTGGAGGATTCATTGACAATGGTCGTCATGCCAGTGAGATTACGGTTTCCAATCAGAGCGAGAAAGCGATTTCTCAAGTCCTCTCTTGATACTAGCATGTATACAACCAAAACAATCACGAGCACGGCTGAAACGAGAGGTTCGACAACGTCTGCGATGAGCTTGGGGGCCGAAGTAATCCAAGGTATTGGAGATTTTTCGTCGACCACGGCCACACGTTGTATGTCACTCGCTCCTTGTGAGTCGCCCAGAGATTCGACGTTTCCGAGGACTTGTTTTGACAAGTCGATAATCTGACTGACAGCTGTGTTCGAGCCTGTACGAAAGCTTGCCAGTTTTGCTTCGATCTCCTGTCTGTGTTGAGGAAGCTCGGTAACAAGTGCGTTCAACTGCGAGATGAGTTGAGCGCCCATCAGGGCTGCAGCAACGATTAACGAAGTGACAATCAATAGAACAGACGTGAGTCGTCCAAAGCCGATGGATTCCAAACGGCGGACGAGCGGTGTCAAAACAAACGCGAGGATAAAACTGAGCGAGATCGGTGCGAGCAGTGGCTTCCCGAACAGGATGATGGCAATGGCCATACAGAATATCGAGAGTGCAAAGAAAGTGCGTCCCAGGGCTGAGCTTGCCATTGCGTTCATTGATTCTTACTACAATCGCCACAATATTTTGATTGCGTCTACGCGGAGAGGGGCTACATCACTCTTTCGGGAAACTCAGGAATGTTCTCGAACGACCAACTGAACGCAAATGGCATGCCATCCGTCAGGGGCTATGCAATTGTGTAGCTCGGCACGCCGCTCCGAGATAAGAAGCTCAAAGTGCCGTTTTCCACTAGGAACGGCAAATTTCAATTGAATCGGTCGTGAAAATGCGAGAGGGTATGGACGTCCACCGCGCAGTATCGACTGATCGATGATCGAACACCCTGAAAGGTTTCAGCACGTCGGAATGTTCTTTTGCCAAAGATTCGAGTTAAAAACGATCTCGGCATGACGATTGCGTTTCGTTCATTACCGACCTCGATCATCGGTTTTGATCCAAGGTTGTATTTGAATTTTCGACTCGAATAAGTGGGGTTTCTAAAGATGGTTTCTAGAGATCAGTTAATGGGTAACTGGAACGGAATTGTGGGTTCACTCAAAGAAAAATTTGGCGAGTTTACCAAAGACGAATTGACGAGAGTCGAGGGGAATTTCGAGCAACTAGTTGGACTAGTGCAACGCAAATCAGGGCAAAGCAGCGAGCAAATCTCTTCATTCATTTCCGAATGTTGCGAGACCGCAGGCCATTCGTATGGACAAGTTGCGAACCGCGCCTCACATTATGCTGACGCTGCGGGTGAGGTGATTCGAGACAACTACGATCGCCTGACCTCCGATGCGAAGAAAGGCCTCGATTACACCGCTAAAAGCGTGAGTCGCCGACCATTTGAGTCGATTGCGCTGGCAATCGGTTCCGGCATGTTGGCTGGGCTCGTGCTTGGTTTGTCCATGTCGAATCGGAAGCGATAGTTATGAACGCTGGAAATTCAAACGCAGAGGACGACGTACAAGAGATCGTTGAACGAATGCGTTCGGTGAGATCTTCCGGCGTTGATTACGCGGGCAAGCTTCATGGAGAAGCGATGCGACTAGTAGACTGGAAGGAGTATGTTCGTGCGAAACCACTTGTTTCCATCGCAGCAGCATCCTTGATGGGTTTTACCATTATGCGTGGCACAATGCGAGCATCCCATGGGTCTGCACTATTCGTTTCGTCCGCAAAGCAGCCACTTTTCGCCGCTCGGACTATGAAGTCCAACTTCGCAAGTGGGGTCCTTGCTATAGCGACCTCTATCGCTTCCTCAGCGATGAAGAACTATTTTGCAAAACTCTCTGAACGCATGGAACGAAGTAATCTGGAAGGAGGCTCGAATGATCGATTTCGCCACGTCAATGCAAAAGACCCGGAGGTTGCATGAGCCAAATAGCAACGAAGAAATAGTCATCAATGATGCCATCGGAGACGGCTATGGATATGGCGAAAACCCACCTGCTATTTCGGATGCAGCTCGGCGACTTATTGCATTAAGACCAGCTTTTTACTTGGCGATGGCATTTTCGCTTGGAGGGTTCTTGGGATGGTTGACGTCGAAAAGGTAAGTGCAAAATACCAGCATACGAGCCCGGTCGGCCAATTCAAATCGACAGCCGGCAAAATCGCATGCGATTTATTGGAATTAGCGGAGCTACAGGGCAAGCTGCTCAAGGCCGATGCAAAGTCAGTATTTGCTCAGTCCCTAGGTGCTGCGGCGATCGTGGTAATCGGATGTTCCTGTCTGTTGGGTTGTATTCCTGTCGTGATCTTTGGTCTAGCGTCTGCAGTCGCTTACTATTTCGAGATCGAGACATGGGTGGCCCAGTTAGCTGTTGGTAGTTGTTTTGCAATTTTGAGCCTTCTATGTATTGCGATAGCTTTCAAGACGCTATCCAAGACAAGCCAACAGTTCAAACGTAGCACAGAAGAGTTTGCAAAAAACATTGAGTGGACGAAGGACATTTTTAGTGGTGTCGCGTCCCGAGAGTATTGATTCTAAACAAAAAGAGATTAGTTCCATGGCCAAAACCAAAGACGAGTCAAACGCAATCACGCACCCAAGTTACTTGAGCAACGAAAGCTCGATGATGAACGAGTGCGATTTACAGAAAGAGGATTTTGAGATCCTCGTAGGAGAATTACGCGATTCTCTTGGTCATTACTTACGGAAGCGCCCCGTGATTGCCTCGAGCTTAGTATTCCTGGCAGGATTTTACGTTGGATGGAAAATCAAACCGTGGTGATTGACGTTATGAGGGATCTTCAATATGTGGCCTTGGATTGGATTTCTTCTGTTCATTGCTGTGATGATGAGCATCGATCTTGGGCTGTTCAATCGCAGGCCACACGTCATCGGAATGAAAGAAGCGCTGGGGTGGTTTGCTGTCTGGATTGGGCTTGCTTTATTGTTCAACATAGGTCTGGTGTTCTTCCATGAACGCGGGATAGAGGCGGGCCTCGAATTCCTGACCGGTTTTCTTGTTGAAAAGTCCTTAAGCATAGACAATGTCTTTGTCTTCATTCTCATCTTCAACTACTTCCAAGTCCCGCCAGTTTATCAACATAGAGTACTTTCACTTGGGATCGTCGGCGCCATTGCGCTGCGACTAATTTTCATCCTGGGCGGATTGGCACTTCTACATCGATTTCATTGGGTGCTGTACGTCTTTGGTGTATTCTTGCTTGTGACGGGTCTGATGATGTTCCTGCGCAAAGAAACCCAATATGATCCTAGGAAGAATTGGGTTGTACAGACCGTTCGGCGGTTCCTGCGGGTGACAGAAACATACGAAGGACATCGGTTTTTTATACGCAAAGGCGGAAATCTCTGGGCGACTCCGTTAATGCTCTCGATTCTGGCAATCGAGTCCTCTGACATTATTTTCGCTGCTGATTCCATACCCGCAATCTTTGCGGTCACAACGGATCCGTTCCTTGTGTTCTCCTCAAATCTTTTCGCCATGCTCGGACTCCGAGCACTCTACTTTGCGGTACAGGACTTCATGAAGATGTTCCATATGCTTCATTATGGTTTCGCGTTGATCGTCATGATCTTGGGAATCAAAATGTTGGTTAGCGACATCTACACAACCCCCATCGCTATTTCGCTCGTCCTGATCGTTTTCATTCTGATGGTATTCGTCATTGCTTCTATCCTACGACCGCGAAAAGCGGATCTGAAGCAAGTTTTCGAACGAACGGAGCAACTCGGGCTGATTCCATTTCGGCGGCTATTGTTGATTGAGAATATCATCGACCTCGGCGAACGCCAAGTGATCGGCTCGATGCGGGCGAAGTCGGATGTTCGCACGATTCGCCTTGATGCCCCTTGGTCCGAAAACCTCCGAATGCTTAATCAGACGCATTTTTCGAGGTATCCCATCGTGGAACACGAGGGCGACAAGCCTATTGGCTGCGTACATGTAAAGAACATTCTATTCGCCGACCCAGTGGAACCGATCCATGCGGAACGTCTCAGGGCCATTTCGAAACCGTGCATGGAATTGCACGAAAACATGCCTTTGGAGGATGCCCTTGCACAGTTTCAACTGAGTTATGATCGCCTTGCGATCGTGGTTAATGATGGCCCAGGTTGGGCCGGAATTTTGACTTTCGAAGATGTCGTTCAAGAAATTGTGGGGAATATGGGTGATGAATTCGATCGGGCACGCGGTGGCGATTTTGTGTCGCTTGTCGACGCGATGAGTCCAACTCGAATCCAGTTTGGATTGCAAGCAGATACCATGGATGAAGCAGTCCAAAAGTTCATAGCCGCCATCCCACGCGAGGACCTTCCAGCTGACCATGACGCGATCTCACGTGCCGTTTTGCAACGCAAGCAGTTCATGCCAATCTACGTCGGCAATGGCTTGGCGATACCGCATGGTCGCCTATCTGGAATCAGTCGTCCAGTTATTGCTTTTTCGCGATGCGATGAAGGAATCCCAATTGAAGGCACAAATGAACGGGCCGACTTACTATTTCTGGTATTAACGCCGAATGGTTCTGCTAGGTTGCAAGCGCGACTTTTGGCCAACATCAACGCGCTTTTCAAAAGCCAATATGTTTCGGAGCGTCTCCGCAAAGCTCAGACCCCCGAAGCAGTGATCGAAGCTATTTGCGCCGGTCAGCAAGTGGCCTTGGATTAAGAGACAACGCGATCGGTTCCACTGGGCCTACAACGAGGTAGAACCCACTTGTTGAAGCCTCATGTCTCGGTACCGTTTGATGAGGTTGTTGGTTGAACTGTCATGCTTGAGCTCAGGCGCGTCGGTGGCTTCAAGCTCCGGAAGGATGTTCTGCGCCAGAGCTTTGCCCAGTTCCACGCCCCACTGGTCAAAGGGATTGATGTTCCATATGACGCCTTGGGTAAAGACGACGTGCTCATATAGGGCAACCAGCGAGCCGAGTATCGCCGGGGTGAGCCGATCGGCAAAAATGGTGTTCGATGGTCGATTCCCTTCGAACACTCGGTGCGGGACCAACCAGTCGGGAATGCCTTCGGCCTTGACCTGTTCACTAGTCTTGCCAAAGGCCAACGCTTCTGACTGAGCAAAGACATTGGCAAGCAAAATATCGTGATGCCGGCCTAACGGAGTCAGGGCATGCACAAAAGCAATCAGGTCGCATGGTATTAGCCGGGTGCCTTGGTGAATCAACTGGTAAAAGGAATGCTGTCCGTTCGTCCCCGGTTCACCCCAGTAAATCGGGCCGGTATCGCAGGTTACCTGACTGCCATCGAGCGTAACACTCTTGCCATTGCTCTCCATGGTCAACTGTTGAAGATAAGCGGGGAACCGCTTGAGGTAGTTTTCATAGGGCAATACAGCCACGGTTTCAGCGTCGAAAAAATCGATGTACCAAACCGAGATTAGCCCCATCAGCACGGGTAGGTTCTTTTCAAACGGCGCCGTTCGGAAGTGCTCATCCATCTGATGAAACCCCCGAAGCATCGCCAAAAAGTGGTCCGGACCAACGGCAAGCATCGTAGATAGGCCGATCGCCGAGTCCATCGAGTACCGGCCACCGACCCAGTCCCAGAACCCAAACATGTTGGCTGTGTCGATACCGAAGGCAGAGACCTTCTCGGCATTCGTCGAAACTGCCACGAAGTGCTTTGCCACCGCCTCGTTGCTACATCCGAGTCCAGACAACAGCCAGTCGCGGGCGCTCTCTGCGTTGGTCATCGTCTCCAATGTCGTGAACGTTTTTGAAGCGACAAGGAAGAGCGTTTCGGCTGGATCCAGATCACGCGTCGCTTCGACGAGATCGATACCGTCCACGTTCGAGACGAAACGGAAATTCATGGAACGCTCGCTATAATGCCGCAGCGCCTCGTAGGCCATTACCGGCCCCAGATCTGAACCACCGATACCGATGTTGATAACATTCTTAATGCGATTGCCGGTGTGACCTTTCCATTGGCCGCTGCGAACGCGGTTAGCAAAGTCAGCCATTTTGTCTAGAACCGCGTGCACTTCTGGCACCACATTCTTGCCATCCACGACAATGGAAGCCTCGCGCGGCGCGCGGAGGGCGACGTGAAGGACTGCGCGGTTCTCCGTGATGTTAATCTTGTCTCCTCGGAACATCGCCTCGATCCGGTCTTTCAGTCCCGACTCCTCGGCAAGTCGGGTCAGAAGACCAATCGTCTCGTCGCTGACGCGGTTCTTCGAATAGTCAAGGAAAAGACCTGCACCTTCCACTGTCAAACGTTCGCCGCGAGCCGGGTCGTCGGCGAAGAGTGTTCGCAAATGAACATCGCGCATCGTCTGAGCATGCATCTCAAGCCTTTTCCACGCAGGGCGGTTAGCCATTCCGGTCATAGTCGTATTCATTTCTTTTCATTTTCCCAGAGTAAAAATCCGCCAAGGAGCGCATTGGCGTTGTCTCCCGGCCTACAGCTGTCCGGGAGTTTCTTCAGTTTCTTAGCATTTCCTCCACCGAGAACGATATCGTCGAGCAGAAATGCAGATGCGAATCGTTTGACGATGACATGAACCCGCTTTTCCCATTTTTTCCGACCCAACCGCTCGAGTCCACGCACCCCGAGATCATCCTCGAACGTTTTCTTACCCACCGAGAGATGAGCAAGCTCCATCGGTACGATGGTACCTTCGACAACCATCGCGCTTCCAAGACCCGTTCCAAGACCGAGAAAGAGCATACAGCCTCCTTGGTAGCTGCCGAGAGCTTGCATCGCCGCGTCGTTCATCATCTTTAACGGGCAGCCGAAGGCGACCTCATAGTCAAATCCCACCCAGCCTGGGGCGAGGTTATGCGGTTCGGTCAACGGCCGGTTATCTCGCACAGTGCCGGGATAACCAATCGAAACCACATCGTATTTCCAATCGGCGGTAAGTTTTTCGACGCCAGAAACCATCATTTCTGGTGTCATGGTCGGGCCAGATTCGAAGCGGCGAGCCTCTGTTTCTCCCGTGGCGAGAAGCTTGACGCCCGTTCCGCCAATGTCAATACTTAGCACATTCATGGGTTGTTCTCTCAAAGGAAATTACTGAATGGTAGTGGTCTTGGACTCAATGACTGCTATCAGATCCTTCCGCGTTTCCGCGGGCATCGTGTTTCCATTGAACCGCGCCGCGAGCCCCCTAATGTACCGTACTTCTAAGGCTTGCGGGGCCGCCATGGCGCAACACGCTAAGGCCGCGTCCTGTTCCTTGCCATAAACTTCTTTCGCCAACGATTGTACCTTGCCCTTTGAGATCTGTAGCTTATGCTGAGAGTTCCTTCAAAATGGATCGGATGACTATAAAGAAGAGCGATTCGGCACGGCCGGATAGCTAATCAACAAGTAAGCCGACGAGGCCGCGTACCTTTGGGTACTTCTGGCCCCGTCGGCTTTTTTCGTTGAGATAGTCGGAAGATCCTACCTTCCGCACTCACGGCATTCGCAATGGCAGAACGTTCTAATCAGTTGACTACCTACCGCAGTTGTGTGCTTCGTCGAGCGTCAACAGAGTCCATCCTGCTGGAACAACCCTACCGCGATGAACTATTGAGCGCTGACCAACTAGAACGCCATGCGCGTCAGATGGCTGCGAGCAATCAATTGGCCCTTGGGCGCATGGCCGACAAGCTGCTCAATCGACTCGCCGAAAACGAAAGAGTACTTCAGACAACATACGATTTGGTGGCCGCTGCTGTAGCCAAAAATCGTCGGATTGCGCCAGCAGCTGAATGGCTACTCGACAATTTTTATTTACTCGAAGAGCAAATTCATTCGACTCGCCGACTCTTGCCGCGTTCCTATAGCCAAGAACTACCACGACTGAGGAACGGACCAGCCGCGGACTATCCGCGAGTGTATGGGATTGCGCTCGAACTAATTGCTCATACCGACGGACGTGTGGACTCGCAGGCCTTGGATGGCTTCATTTCAGCCTATCAGTCGGTGGTGCCTTTGCAGTTGGGGGAACTGTGGGCTTTACCATTGATGATTCGGCTCGCGCTGATTGAGAACCTGAGGAGGGTTGCTGGCAGAATCGCGATCGCACGGCAGGATCAAGATCTGGCGGCCGATTGGGCCCAGCAGATGATCACCACGGTCGAGGAATGCCCTTCGGATTTAATACTGGCGTTATCGGATATGGCTCGCTCCAACCCTTCCCTGTCTGGCGCCTTTCTTGCGGACTTGACCCGCCATCTGCATGGTCAAAACCCAAATTTTGCGTTGGTCCACAGTTGGCTTGAACATCGACTGGCCGACTCGGGCCAGACGACCGAACAACTCGTTCTCGATGAAGGCCAGGCCCAAGCTGCGGAACAGATTTCGGTGGGCAATTGCATCACAAGTCTCCGATTTCTGAGCGTTAATGATTGGCCGCAATTCGTCGCGCAGCAAAGTCTTGTCGAACAAACACTAAATCGCGATCCAACTGGAATCTACAAACAAATGGACTTTCAGACTCGCAATCGCTATCGACACGCTATTGAAGCGATCGCGAAACGGTCGAAATCCTCTGAATTCGATGTTGCTTTCCGCGCTGTTCAGTTGTCGGAAAACGAGTCCGCTAACACCACCGATCCAAGAACACGTCACGTCGGTTACTATCTAGTAGATCAGGGACGTCCAGCTCTCGAACGAATTGTCCAAATGCGACTCACGACTTCGGTTGCGATCGAGAAGCTTCGACGAACGTTGCCGTTGTCCATTTACATGTCGTTCGTAGTCCTGTTTACTTGGCTTGCTATCAACGGGTTGTTTAGCTTTGGTGATTGGAGCACCAGTTCCTATTTGCTGCTCAGTCTCGCGGCAGTCCCCATTCTCATGTGCGGTGTTCAGTTTGGACTGGGAATGGTGAACTGGCTGGCAACCGTGCTAATGCAACCGAACGCTTTGCCGAGGATGGATTTCCGCACAGGTATTCCGACCGAACATAGCACTCTGGTAGTGGTACCAACGATGTTGTCGAGCCTCGATTCTATCGATCAATTGTTGGAAGGGCTAGAGATTCGCTACCTTGCAAACCGCGACGCATGCCTTCAGTATGCCCTGTTGACCGATTTCCAGGATGCAAGTCAAGAATCGATGCCAAAGGATTTGGAGCTTGTTGAACACGCTCAACATGGGATCGAAAGACTCAATCAAGTGTATGCGTTGGAAGGCGGTGACGTTTTCTTTTTGATGCACCGGAGCCGAAAATGGAATGCGTCCGAAGGTGTCTGGATGGGCTTTGAAAGAAAACGAGGAAAACTTGCCGACTTAAACGCAACCCTACGTGGAGCGACCGACCGGTTTTCGCACGTTTCTGGCAAGGTAAGTGACCTAATTCGAGTGCAATACGTGATCACGGTCGATACGGACACCCAGTTGCCCCGCGACGCAGCTCGGAAGATGGTTGAAGCGATGGCCCATCCGCTAAACCGCCCATTGATCGATGTGGCCAGCGGTCGAGTCACGGCCGGTTATGCCATCTTGCAACCACGCGTTGCCATAAGCATGGCAAGTTCACGCCGTTCGTGGTTTGTGCGATTGCTGGGTTCGGACCCTAGCATCGATCCTTATACAAGAGTTGTCTCGGATGTCTATCAAGATCTTTTTGGCGAAGGGTCATTCATCGGTAAGGGAATCTACAACGTCGATGCCTTTGAGAAGTGCTGTGGAAACTTTCCTGAGAACGCGATCCTTAGCCACGACTTGCTTGAGAGTTGTTTTAGTCGATCTGCTCTGATTAGCGATGTTACCCTATACGAGGACCATCCCTCAAGTTATGCCGCGGATATCAGCAGGCGCCATCGGTGGATACGTGGGGATTGGCAAATAGCGGCTTGGCTGTTGCCTCGCGTTCGTTGCCAATCAGCTTCGTGCATCGAAAATCCGATCAGCACCCTCTCTCGGTGGAAGATCCTTGACAACCTACGAAGAAGCCTTACGCCTTTTTCAATGCTTGCCTTGCTACTATTGACTTGGATATTTGCGAGTCCTTCGGCAGCGCTCGCAACCACTTGGTTCGTTGTCGTCGTTGTAACGGCGCCGAGAGTCATGGCTGCCTTGATCGATTTTGCATTCAAACCAACAGACCTTTCGGTCGCGACGCACCTTATTTCGGCCCTTCAAGCCTTGGTTCGTCCGATCGCTCAGTGTCTCTTCACGCTTGTGTTTTTGCCATACGATGTTTTCGTGAGTATGGATGCTATTCTCCGCACGTTGATTCGGGTCCATTGGACAAAGCGAAATCTTCTTGAATGGCGGACGTCGAGCGATGCCGAACGAAGTGCACGTTCCGATTTGCTTGGGTTTTGGCGAACCATGATCGTCGCCCCCGTTACGGCAATTCTTGCATTTGTCGCAGTTATGTTTCTGAATCCACGAACACTCGCTGGAGCGAGCCCTTTTTTTGTTCTCTGGATGGCTTCGCCAATGATTGCCTGGTGGCTAAGCCGCCTCATCCCTGGCCGCGTGATCCGATTAAAGGATCCTCAGCGTCTGTTCCTGCGAAACATGGCTCGCCGAACGTGGCGTTACTTTGAAGTGTTTGTAACCGCGGAGGATAACTGGTTACCGCCGGACAACGTGCACGTCAACCCGAGCGAGGTGATCGCTTCCCGTACGAGTCCGACCAATATCGGAATGGCGCTTTTGGCTGACTTGGCTGCGTATGATTTTGGCTATTGTTCCGTCGCGCGGCTTTTATCTCGAACTCAGAATACCTTTGGTACGTTGGGAAAAATGGAACGGTATCGAGGCCACTTTTTTAATTGGTATGACACGAGGACACTGGATCCGCTACTTCCACGCTACGTTTCGACGGTGGACAGCGGGAATCTTGCGGGCCATCTCATGGTGCTCGGGGCTGGCTTTCAACAGATCATTGACGCCCCGATCGTGCCGCCTCGCATTTTCGAAGGTTTGTACGATACGCTGAGTGTTCTGCTCCAGGAGACGAGTGAGGACTCGTCAAAGGTTGGCGACGTCGAAATGCGGCTTGTCGGAAGCGTAAGCTATCGTCGAATTGAATTGCAGATGGAGATGCTGTCACATCAGGAAGCCAGTATTAAGTCGGCGTTCGAGATCTTACCCAAGTTGAAGAACGAATTAGCGGAGATGCAATCCGCAGATCCGCGCGTGCTATCGGCCTGGTGGACTAGCACCCTTGAGCAAACCTGCGACGATCAACTCGCGGATTTGCAGACGCTAGCCAATTGGGCCAAGATGGCTTGGCCGTCTGAACAAGCTTGGGGACAAGGGACGCGATCGAAAGTCGAACTTCTCACGAGCTTGCGGATGGAATTGGTCCGCATTGGAAAGAACCCAACGCTTCGATGCATCGCGTCTCTACCGGAGTCGGTCTGTCCATTGATTGACTCCATTCTGTCATTAGCAGTTGGAAAGGAGGGAGCTGAACCGCAGATTGCCCCGGAGATGCATGACTGGCTGAACCAACAAAATACAACCATGCTGGCTTCGGCGGAGTTTGCAACGAAGCGCATTCGCGAACTGGAGCAGCTCAGCGCCGAGTGCCGAGAATTGGCTGACATGGATTTCAGCTTCTTGCAGAGCAAGATGCGAGATCTTTTCGCTATTGGCTTCAATCTGACGGAGAACCGACTGGATTCAGGTTGTTATGACTTGATGGCGTCGGAGGCCCGCCTAGCTACGTATGTCCTTATTGCCCAAGGACAGTTCGGTCAAGAACACTGGTTCGCTCTGGGCCGTTTGCTGACAAGCACCAAAGGAGAGCCTGCGCTTTTGAGCTGGAGCGGCTCGATGTTTGAGTATTTGATGCCGCTGCTAGTAATGCCAACCTATGAACATACTTTGCTGGATCAGACCTATCGAGCCGTGGTTGCAAGGCAAATCGAATATGGGCGACAGCGAGGTGTGCCATGGGGAGTTTCGGAATCTGGCTACAATGCATTCGATCTCAATCTAAACTACCAATATCGCGCGTTTGGAGTTCCCGGCTTGGGGCTGAAACGTGGCCTAGCAGACGATTTGGTCATTGCTCCATACGCTTGTACGATGGCATTGATGGTGTCTCCTGACGCGGCTTGTAGGAATTTAGAGCGTCTTGCTCGCGAGGATCGGGCTGGACCTTACGGATTTTACGAGGCTATTGACTATACGACTTCACGTTTGCCACCCGGTACCAGTAGTGTCACGATCAGGCAATACATGGCGCACCATGCCAGCATGAGCCTATTGTCTTTTGCCTACGTCCTTTTGGACAAGCCGATGCAACAACGGTTCCATCTTGACCTCGCATTTAGATCGACCGATTTACTACTTCAAGAACGCGTCCCGCGAACGACTGTTCCGATCTTCCCGCATGCCAGTGAAGCCAACGCCAAACGGACCTCGGAAGCGGAAGAGTCAGGCACCATGCGTGTCTTAACCGACCCGGGGGCATCGGTTCCGGAAGTGCACTTATTGTCCAATGGCCAGTATCATGTTGCGATAACCAGTGCCGGAGGTGGATACAGCCGATGGCGAGGGTTGTCTGTCACACGTTGGCGAGAAGATCCCACTCGCGATTGCTGGGGGAATTATTGCTACGTTCGCGATATGGATAGCGGTCTCCTTTGGTCCACGGCTTGGCAACCAACTACGGCCATCGGCAAGAAGTATGAAGCCATCTTCATGCAGTCGCGGGCTGAATTTCGTCGAATCGACGAGCAAATTGAGATGCACACGATGATCAGCGTAGCCTCCGAGGATGACTTAGAGGTACGCCGAACGAAAATCACGAACCGATCGGATCGAGTTCGAAGAATTGAGATCACCAGTTACGCGGAAGTTGTATTGGCTCCGCAAGCCCATGACGAATCCCATCCAGCCTTTAGCAATCTATTTGTCCAAACCGAACTGTTACCAACGCGTGGAGCAATCCTCTGCACTCGCCGACCTCGTTCCGCCGAGGAGCAACCGCCCTGGATGGTACACATGATGACGGCAACGGGGACCCAAGTCGAAGAAACCTCGTTCGAGACAGACCGAATGAAGTTCATTGGTCGTGGTCAAACTACCACATCCCCATTAGCCCTTCGGAATCGCGGTCCACTTTCCAATAGTCAAGGTGCAACGCTGGACCCGATTGTAAGCATTCGCAAGGTGGTTTTTTTGCAACCGAACGAAACCGTATCCATCGACGTAGTCACGGGCGTGGCCGAATCGAGAACGATCGCAAAAGGTATGGTGGAGAAGTACAGCGACTCAAGCCTTGCGGACCGAGTCTTTGAATTGGCGTGGACCCGAGGCCTTATTATGCTGCAACAACTCAACGCTTCCGAGGCGGAAGCTCAAACGTATAGTCGTCTTGCCGGCTCGATCATTTATGCTTCTGGGTTGCGTCGTGCAAAAGCGAGTGTCCTTATCCAGAATCATCGCGGGCAGTCTGGCTTATGGAGTTATGGCATATCGGGGGACTTGCCGATCGTGCTCGTTCGCATCCGCGATCAAGAGAACTTGGAATTAGTCCGAGAAGCGGTTCGGGCGCATGCGTATTGGAGGATGAAGGGGCTGAGCGTCGACTTGGTAATTTGGAACGAAGATGACTCGGTCTATCGGCAATCGCTGCAGGAATCCATTTTGGATATCGTTTCGGCAAGTCCCGAAGCATCTCTGGTGGATCGACCCGGTGGTGTGTTTGTCCGTCGGGGCGAGCATATGTCGGAGGAAGATCGGGCATTGCTTCAATCGGTAGCTCGCATTGTTCTTCAGGGCGATGCTGGTACTTTGATCGAGCAGGTCAATCGCCGCGTGCGTCCGGAAATGGCAATGCCGCGATTCAGACCAAGCACGACACGATTGGCAGTAAACTCTACCCTAGAATCGCCAAAGCATGACCTGGAGTTTGACAACGGAATTGGAGGATTCAGTCGCGACGGACGTGAGTACGTGGTGACGCTAAAGCCCGGAATGGCAACCCCTGCGCCGTGGGTTAATGTGATTGCTAACGCTAAAATAGGCACAGTCATTTCTGAGACAGGAAGCGCTTATACCTGGGTTGAAAACAGCCACGAGTTCCGTTTGACAACTTGGAGTAATGACCCCGTTTCGGATACAGCCAGCGAAGCGATCTATCTTCGAGATGAGGAGACTGGGCGATTTTGGTCGCCGTCCCCTTCGCCGGCTCGCGGTGGAAAAACGTACATCGCTCGCCACGGCTTCGGATACAGTATGTTCGACTATGCCGAAGATGGTATCACCACGGAGTTATGCATTTATGTTTCGGTGGACGAGCCGATCAAGTACGCAAGACTAAAAGTGACGAATCACTCTGGAAGGCAACGCAACCTTTCGGCGACAGGTTACTGGGAATGGGTGCTTGGCGAAGTGCGAAGCAAGTCGCTGATGCATGTTGCGACAGAGGTGGACCCTGTTACCAATGCGATTTTCGCTCGAAATCCTTATAGCCCAGAATTCGCGGACCGAATCGTGTTCGTTGATTGCAGTGAGTCCAACCGAACGATAACCGGAGATCGAACGGAGTTCCTCGGCAGGAACGGGAGCCCATCGAATCCTGCGGCCATGCGCCGAACGAAACTTTCCAATCGAGTTGGCGCGGGCCTGGATCCTTGTGCTGCCATTCAGACGCACATGACCATCGACGATCATCAGGAAAAGACCGTCATGTTTACGATTGGCTCTGCAAGGAATGAGGAAGAAGCTCGGCGACTCATTCTCAAAACGCGCGGGACCGAAAGCGGTTATAAAGTACTTGAAGAGGTCTGGCACTACTGGAGCCAGACACTCGGTGCTGTGCATATTGAGACTCCCGATCCATCCGTCAACTTCTTGGCCAACGGTTGGCTCATCTACCAGACACTTTCATGCCGCATGTGGGCCCGCTCCGGATTCTATCAATCGGGCGGGGCCTACGGGTTTCGCGATCAGCTTCAAGACGCGATGGCGCTAATTCACGCCGAACCGAGCTTGTTCCGAGAGCAGATCCAACGGGCCGCCTCCCGCCAATTCCGTGAAGGGGATGTGCAACACTGGTGGCACCCACCGGTCGGTCGAGGCGTTCGCACGCATTTTTCCGATGACCTTCTTTGGTTGCCTTTGTCGTTATGTCGCTATGTCCAAATGACGGGTGACACCGGTTTGCTCGACGAACAGATTCCATACTTAAGTTCGCGGGCACTGCATGCAGACGAAGAAGCCAACTACGAGTTGTCGCAAATATCCGATGAGGTCGGCTCCGTTTATGAACACGCGTTGCGGTCCATCGATCGATCCATGCAATTTGGAATCCATGGCTTGCCACTCATGGGGTGCGGGGATTGGAATGATGGAATGAACCTAGTCGGACAACACGGAAAAGGTGAGAGTGTTTGGCTGGCATTCTTCCTCTACGAAGTAATGAACCAGTTCGCTCTTCTGGCTAGGAGTCGTGACGACACCGGCACCGCCGATCGATTGGAGCTTGAAGCGGGGCGATTGCGAGGGAATATCGAACAGTCCGCCTGGGATGGGCAGTGGTATCGACGTGCGTACTTCGACGATGGAACTCCGCTTGGATCATCGGAGAATACCGAATGCCAGATCGATTCGATATCGCAGAGTTGGTCCGTGCTGTCAGGGGCTGGAACGCAAGAACGGTCGGCTATCGCGATGGAAAGTCTCTACAAGAGATTAGTGCGAAGCGAAGAACACTTGATTCTGCTACTAGATCCACCTTTCGACAAATCGGACCTCAACCCCGGCTATATCAAGGGGTATGTTCCGGGGGTGCGTGAAAACGGCGGACAATATACGCACGGAGCCATCTGGAGCGCGATGGCGTTTGCCGAAAGGGGAGACACAGAGCGTGCGTGGGAGTTGTTTTCTCTCATCAATCCAATCCATCATGGATCGACCCCCGCCTCGATTGACAAGTATCGAGTCGAACCCTACGTAGTTGCAGCCGATGTCTATGGAGTCGAGCCTCATGTTGGACGCGGAGGGTGGACATGGTACACAGGATCCGCGGGTTGGATGTACCGTTTGATTATCGAATCACTGCTGGGACTGCAACTGGACGTTGATAAACTCCGATTCCATCCTCGACCACCGCGTCATTGGTCTTCGTTCAAAATGCACTATCGCTTTCGCAAGACCTTTTTTCACATCACGATCAACAATCGCGGCGAAGGAAAGTCAATCCAATCGCTTTCGCTCGACGGCGTCGCACAAACCGAACACGTCGTTTGCCTTGTGGATGACAAGGTGGATCATCAAGTTGTGATCGAGTTAGTTTAGCCTTTGCCGTTTCGCGACATTCCAGCTCGGAGCCCTGTTCAGAGCTATCACTTGAACAGTCCTATAGCAATAGAGTCTATCTATTCTTAAGTTCGCGGAAGCGAGGAGAATCGGCTAAGGTAAAAATAACGATTTCTTCGCCTGTGACCGTACTAATGTCATGGTGCAAGCTGACTGGTTTCACGCCGGTAATATCGCGAATAATCTCCTCCAATTTAGGCCTAGCGATTTCGATCAACTGGGATCGAACCTGCTTCAGGAGATCGCGGCCTTTGTCGACGGGCATGGTTTTGACAAGGTGTTGTTCCGCTGCAGTCAGTACGCCTTGCAAACGAACAACTAACAAATCATCGATTAAGTGAGCGTAAATATCTTTGGGGCCTCTGCCCATGAATTCATGTTCAAACCTGGAGATGCATTGGCAGATCGATGCTTCCATCTCACCCTTTGTCTTCATCAAATCGCTAATGACTTTGTTCCTTAAGAATTTCCTCGAAGAGAAAGATCGCAAGTCCAGCAAGCGGACTGCGATCAGCAAAACTTCTTTCTGACCGAAGATGCTACCCGTTTTGGCCACTTCAAGCAACCAAATGGGGGTGATTGTGTTTGTGGACAACTGGACTGCGCCTTGATTCCGGTGGCACTGGTCACGCTGGCCGGTGCCGCGCTCCATCGTGACCCTCGGCCGCAGTCGCCTTGGATGGCAAGCAATTTCGGGTTGAATTAATATCCGATATGTATGCAGTTTGGTTCTCTTGCCCAAGAATCGATGTTACAAAGTAGTCTCAAGTGATTTCGCTAATTAAGTCAGATGCTGTCCCGGTAATTCCTCTATCAGCCGAGTTCGCGATGTCTAAAATTCCGTGTCGATCCTTGCTCCTATTTCTCTTCCATGGAATTCTGCCCTGTTTACCAGCTGCCAACGCGCAGGATGCTGGGGTCGAAGCCTCCCCTAACCAAGCAACACAGGTTAGCGATTCCAAGATCGTGACCTTCACGACTCAGGAAGATCACCGAGATATGCAGAAGCAACTTGGCATCACCAAGCTTCGTCCTGGACCAAGCGGTAACCCTTCGGATCCCAACGCCGCCAACACGGACGAATCCAAGGCGAATCCGTACCCTGAATTGCCAGACATAATGACTTTGAGGAATGGAGAAAAAGTAACGACACCGGAAATGTGGTGGAAACAAAGACGACCCGAGATCGTGGAAGATTTTGAGCGAGAAGTGATTGGTCGCATCCCAGCCAATGTCCCTGGCGTCAAGTGGGAAGTTCGAGAGACTCGCGAGGGCAAAGCTGGCGAAGTTAAAACTATCGAGAAGCACTTGGTCGGTGTCGTAGACAATTCCGCATGTCCTGAAATTCAAGTACAAATCTCCATGTCACTGGTTGTGCCCAAGGACGCAAAGGAACCGGTACCGGTCCTAATGATGTTTGGCTCCACACCCTTTGATCCGTTACCCCCTTGGATGGCCGGGCGACGCGGAGCGGTTGGTCCTCCTGGCCCAACTCGAGAAAGCCAGTTGATAAAAGCTGGCTGGGGAGTTGCCATGTTGAATCCAACTAGCGTTCAAGACGATGCTGGTGGAGCTCGGCCCGACGGCCCTGGCCCTGGCCCTGTTAATAATAGCAATAACCAAGCAAAGCGAGGTGGTGGACTTACCCGAGGGATTATTGGCTTAACGAATCTTGGTCAACCAAGAAAGCCAGACGATTGGGGAAGCCTTCGGGCATGGGCATGGGGAGCATCGCGAGGATTCGATTACCTCAAGACGGAACCAGGAGTTGACACCGCGAAAGTTGGGATCGAAGGAGTCTCACGTTACGGCAAAGCAGCGTTGGTTACGATGGCCTTTGACCAAAGATTTGCTATGGTCTTGATCGGATCCTCGGGTGAAGGTGGGGCAAGTCTCTATCGCCGCAACTTTGGAGAGGCCGTTGAGAACCTAACCGGTTCTGGAGAGTACCATTGGATGGCCGGAAACTTCCTCAAGTATGGAACAGAAGAGTCTTCGTTTGGGGCCAAGAACGCTAGCCACTTACCCGTCGATTCCCATCAGCTCATTGCCTTGTGCGCGCCGCGGTTGACGTTCGTAAGTTACGGTGTTCCGGAAAAAGGAGATGCGCTTTGGCTTGATCAACAAGGTAGCTACATGGCGACGATTGCAGCCCAAGGAGTATTTCGACTTTTAGGCGTTAAGGATATGGGGCGAAGTGATGATTATCAGTCTGAAAAAATGCCGGAAGTGAATGTTGGCTTGCTAGAGGGGGACTTGGCATGGCGACAGCACGACGGGGGTCATACCGATGCGCCGAATATCAACCATTTCATCCAATGGGCAAGTGCTCACTTTGCCACGATGGTGTCCAAAGAATAAGCGGAGCGCAACGGGAAAGCTCTACGCCGCCTTGCATTCCTCTGCGGTAAACAACGTTGCGGTCGGCCTTCGAGAAATCGGCACGGCGCTCCAATGCTCGATGTCAATTTATTTGGTTTGGCGAAGTCGAGGTAGTCGCCAGAACCGGCATCGATCGTGTCAAATCGATTTACGCCATATCGATTATTTTGGTCTGGGTGAGGCTGGTCCCGCCAACTCCATCCGATAGTGTTACCGAAACAGTTCGCGATAGAGCTGATGGGGTCGAAGACAAGCTTCGGAATGTTATGCTCCTAAGCAGTTTTTGCACCGCAGCTTTGGTTGCATTGGCGTTAAGCATAACCGTCAAACTGGTAGTCCCGCCAAACGTTCCAATTTGAACCCCCTCGTAAAAGACTTGGTTGCTAAAAACGCTTATCTGACCGACCCCGGTGCCGACACTCAGAATTTCCACGCGATCTGTGGTCTGTCGGTTGGTTGTCAAGCTTGCCGTTAAGACGCCTAAATTGAACGTTTCGGAATCCGGGTCATCGACAGTCGCATCTGAATCCAGCACGACGGCTGGCCCGCCAATCGCGTATCCAACATTGCCGCCAAAACCGCCGATCGTCGGAGCGTCATTCACGCCTGTGACGTTGATGATCTTGGTGACAGGCATACTCGTTCCACCATCCCCATCGTTCAGCGTGAGCGACACAGCGCGAGGCAAAGTCGATGGATTGTCCGATATGTTACTAAAAGTCAGGTTTCGCACGAGGGCCTGCACCGCCGTCTTCGATGCAGCTAGGTTGAACGTTATCTGTAGAGGTGATACCCCGGACGTCCCACCGAGGAACGTCGCGATCGCAACTCCACTGTAAGTCACTTGATCGCCAACAACGCCGATCTGGTTCGCAGCCAATCCCTGGTTTCGAATGGAAAGTCGGTCGTCTTCGTGTCCGTTAACGGTTAAGCGAACCGTCATACTTCCGTCAGCAAAGTCTGACGAATCCACATCGGTGACGGTCGCGTTTGAGTCCAACAGCAAAGGAGTCGCATTCTCGACATAAGTAATGTCTGGAGTGAAGGCTCCGATAACTGGAGGATCGTTTACAGCGATGACCTGCACGAGTGTCGTCACGGCCAGGCTAGTCCCACCGTCGCCGTCGGAAAGTGTCGCAGTGATCGTTCTTAGCAGCGTCGATGGAGCACTAGAAATACTGCTAAAGGTGATACTTCGCAGTAATGCCTGGACCGCCATCGCACTCGCCGCAGAGTTGAGCGTAATAGTCAAGACAGTTGTTCCACCAAACGTTCCGATCTCCACTCCTGAGTAGGTTACGCTCGTGCCGATAACCCCGATTTGCTCGAATCCGGCTCCGTCATTGCGAATGGAAATACGATCGGTTGTTTGAGCATTCGCTGAATCTCGGGTTATGAGTTTACCTAGGTCGAAATCAGCAGAGTCCAAGTCTTGCACGAGGGCGCCAATGGCCAAATCTACTGCCAATTCATCCTCGGTATAACTCAAGAATCCCGAAAAATTGGTGATGACCGGCGAGTCGTTCACTGCAGTAACGTTGATCAACTTCGTCACTGGAATGCTTGAGCCGCCATCGCCATCGGTCAAATACAACTCGACCGTCCTGGCAAACGTGGTTGGAGCATCGGAGACGTTTCGATAGGTCAGGTTGCGCACTAAGGCTTGAACGGATACTTGTTTTGCATTCACGTTGAACATAATCGCAAGCGGATCGGTTCCTGATGTTCCACCTGAAAAGGTTCCAATTACCACGCCGCCGAATGTGACTTCGTCCACGTTGATACCAATCTGATTCGCACCGAGCCCTTGATTCCGAATTTCCAACCGGTCGTCTGCATGTCCATTCGCAATCAAGCTGACCGTCAGCGCTCCATTCTCAAAATCCACGAGATCCGCATCGGTGACCGTGGCATTGGTATCCAAGATCACCGGCACTCCATTTTCTACGAACGTAACGGCTGTATCAAACGCTCCAATCACCGGTGCATTGTTCGTCGAGAACACTTGCACCGTTATGGTCACCACCACACTGGTTCCGCCATCACCGTCCGTCAAGCTGGCCGAGATCGTTCGCAACAACGTAGAGGGCGCTGCCGATAGGCTGCGGAATGCAATGTTCGACACAAGGGATTCGACTGCTGCTTGGTTCGCGTTGGCATTCAAACTGACGATCAGACTGGTCGTCCCTGAGACTGTGCCGATGACCGTTCCACCGTAGGTTACGTTCGATCCGTTGACCCCAATTTGACCGGGACCTACTCCTTCGCTGACAATCGTTACACGATCGGTTGTTTGCGAATTTGCCGAGACGCTCACCGTCAAACGCCCCAGATCGAAATCGGACGAGTCGACGTCGAATACGCCAGCCGTCGCTGCCAACACGACTGGAACATCGCCCTCTGTGTAAGACACAATGCCTGAGAAGTTGCTGATCACCGGTGCATTATTAACGCTTTTCACGCTGATCGACTTGGTAGCCGGATCGCTCGTCCCACCATCGCCGTCGGTTAATAGAACATCGACTGTCCGCGCTAACGTGGATGGTTTTTGCGATAAGGTGTGAAACGTAATGTTTCGGAGGACGGCTTGCACAGCCAATGGGCTGGCATTGGACGTGAACATAATTTGCAATGGATCGGAACCGAACGTGCCTCCAGAAATCGAACCGATGGTCGTACCGCTGAAAGAGACTTGGTTTCCGATGACGCCAACTTGATTCGCCGCAGAACCCTGGTTTCTGACAGCAAGGCGATCGTCGTTTTCGCTGTTCTCCGTCAGCGTAACGGACAAGATACCTCCGCCAAAATCAAGCGAATCGACGTCCGACACCGTTGCATTGCTATCGATCAAGAGAGGTGCTGCGTTTTCAACGTAAGTTACCGTGACATCGAAAGCTCCGATAGTCGGTGCGTTGTTCACTGCAGCTACGTTGACGAAGGTCATTACCGTTGCGCTGGTACCGCCGTCCCCATCCGTCAATGAGGCGGAGATGGTCCGAGTCAGCGTAGAGGGTGCCAGTGAGATACTTTCGAAGGTTAAGTTCCGTAAAAGTGCTTGTACGGCGACTGCGTTAGCGTTTGCATTGAATACGACGGTTAGCGTCGTGGTGCCCGTAAACGAACCGATGACAACATTCCCATACAGCACGTTGGATCCACTGATTCCGACATCACCAGGCGCTAAGCCTTGGTGGCGAATGGCCAAGCGGTCGGTTGTTTGCGAGTTAACCAATACGCGAACGGTCAAGCGTCCCAAATCAAAGTCGGCCGAGTCGACGTCCGAAATCGAGGCTCCAGACGCCACAAGTACCGGTACATCACCCTCGGTAAAGGATGCGACGCCACTAAAGTCAGCAATTACCGGCGCGTCGTTGATAGCCGTAACATTGATTATCTTTGAAACTGGCAGACTTACGCCTCCATCGCCATCCGTCATCCATACGTGTACTGTTCGAGGCAAGATCGATGGCGATTCGGAGACATTGCTGAAGTTCAGATTGCGCAATAGGGCCTGAGCGGCAAGCTTCGATCCGCCGGCCCCCAAGTTAACGACCAACGGAACGTCCCCTGCGGTTCCGCCGGTGAACGTCGCGAACACGACTCCAGCGTAAGTGATTGCATTGCCTACAACACCGATCTGACCTGCCCCCACACCGACATTGCGGACCAGCAACCGATCCGAGGCTTCTGCGTTAGCCAGCAGGCTGACCGTCATGACGCCACCTACGAAATCGACTGAATCTGTATCGGTAAGTGTTGCATTTGTATCTAGCAATACCGCGGGACCATTTTCAGTGAACGTCACCGTCGTATCGAAGGCACCGATCACGGGTGGCAGCGACTCGGCGACATCGATGACAGAAACAGTAAAGCTCTTTTCAAACGTTAGGCCCATCAGATCGGTTGTGCGTACTCGAATGCTGTAGCTGCTCTGCGTTTCGAAGTCGAATACAGCATTCGTTTTCAGCTTGTTACCGTCGAGAAAAAATCTATTGTTGTCAGCACTGCCACTGCCAGAAATCAATTCATAGTCGTAACCATCGCCCGAATTGGGGTCTTGAGTCGAAAGAGTTCCGACAATCGACTGGATTGACTCGTTCTCTGCAATTGAAGACGAAGATAGTGTTATGCCGGTCGGTGCCTGATTGACTGGGCGCAATGTAACGTCGTTCCCGGTTCCACCTATATATGAAATCAGTAGCACTTGACCGCCAGACTGCATTTGAGCGCCTTCGGGCAACCCTCTAAATGATCCGACGATGGGATCGGAGCCATCGTTGTCCAGGATGAGGAACGAGTCGGATAGCGAAGGTGTGTATCCCAGCGATAGAATCAGATTTCCTCCGAGATTCACGGTCCCATTGACCTGAATCTGATCGTAAGTTGTCCCTGCTTGCGTGCCATTTAGCTTCACGACAAAGCGACTGTCATAAGGTGGTGAACCACCGTCATAGATGGTCAGATTGTCCAAACGAATATGCCCCGGAGTCGCTACGCTGCCAGGTTGGATTCGGCCACCGTTCACATAGATTTGCGATGCCTGAAGCGTCCCAATCCCCGTTAGTGTTGTCCCTCCACCAATACTCGCGCCGGTGACGATTGCCGTTCTCTGCAATTCAGCAATTCCGTTACCTTCGAGTTCCAGGTTGTAAGCTGTCAAATTACCCAAGAACGAAACATTCCCAGTTCCAGTGGAAATAATTTCGTTTGATTGTGCTGAGACATCAGCGCCAACAATGATCCTCTCAGAGCCAAAATTTCTAAAATAAATATCTCCGTCAGTCGAAGTGAGGCTGCCTTTGACCGTGAAGTCACCTGTGTACGAGTAATTCGAAACGAAGATGCCTTGCGTTGCTGAAATTATTCCATCCCAGCTATTCGAGCCCGAATTGCTATCAAGCGAAACGTAGGAATTACCAATTCCGACCAATGACTCATTCTGCACGGAAATGTTACCTTCGAGAATAATCGACCCATGTTCGACACTCGTTCCGGTTGCAGGCGTTCCATCGTGAGCGCCAAAAGCATCACTGTTCCGCAAAACGACCGTGCCATATCCTGAACCGTCGCCGACGGTGGTCACCCCCGCATAGGAGTTTGCTCCAGCAAGAATGACCTGCCCCGACCCAACGATCCTCACTCCGCCCGAACCGCTGATGGAACCAGATATCTGCAAGATTCCACTGCTGACAAGCGTCAGCCCGGAATTTGGAACACTCAGGCTTCCGCTTACGTCCAGGCCGCTGCCTGCAATCAACAACGGTTGTAAAGCTTGTCCTGAGATCGAAAGCGATACAGAGTTGGATGCACCCTCGGAACGCAGATTCGCATTGAGGATAATAGAGTTTCCGTTGATCTGGTAGCCGCTACCTGCAATTAACAGGCTGCCAATTGCTGTATTGGACGGTAAATCATTCGTACTCATGTATTGTGTTGCAGAGAGCGGAAATAAAAGATTTCTGCCTGCGAAGGGCATTTGAGCCGATCGCCAATTGTCAGGATTGCTCCAGCTAAAATTCGCGCCAGCTCCGGTCCAGACAGAAGATTGCTGGGGCAAGAGCACCACATCATTACCGTCACCACCATGATAAGTAATCTGCATCGCGACCTCTCCAACGGCAAAGACTGCACCTTCGGGCAACCCTCTAAATGTTCCGATGATGGGATCGGAGCCATCGTTGTCGAGGATGAGGAACGAGTCGGACAGCGAAGGCGTGTATCCCAGCGACAGAATCAAATTTCCTCCGAGATTCACGGTCCCATTGACCTGAATCTGATCGTAAGTTGTCCCTGCTTGCGTGCCATTTAAATCCACGACATAGCGACTGTCATAAGGTGGTGATCCACCGTCATAGATGGTCAGATTGTCCAAACGAATACGGCCCGGCGTCGTTACGCTGCCGGGTTGGATTCGGCCCCCATTCACATAGATAGATGATGCCTGAAGCGTTCCATTCCCAGTCAGCGTTCTTTCTCCAGAAATGTACGCGTCGGTGACGCTAGCCGTTCCCTGCAATTCGGCAATTCCACCACCGCTGAGTTCCAGAGTGTAAGCCGTCAAATTACCCAAGAACGAAAGATTCCCCCCCCAGAAATCGATAATTTCACCTGATTGCGCTGATACATCAGCGCCAACAATCATCCTCTCGGAGCCAAAATTTCTGAAATAAATGTCTCCACCAGTCGAAGTGAGGCTGCCATTGACCGTGAAGACACCCGTGTACCAGTAATTCGAAACGACGATGCTTTGCGTTGCTGAAATCGTTCCATCCCAGCTATTCGAGCCCGAATTGCTGTCAAGGAAAACGGACGAATTGCCAATTCCGACCAATGACTCGTTCTGCACGGAGATGTTACCCTCGAGAATAATCGATCCATTTTCGACGCTCGTTCCGGTTGCAGGCGTTCCATCGTGGGCTCCCAAAGCATCACTGTTCCGCAAAACGACCGTGCCATATGCTGAACCGTCGCCGACTGTGGTCACCCCCGCATAGGAGTTTGCTCCGGCAAGAATGACCTGCCCCGAACCAACGATCCTCACTCCGCCCGAACCGTTGATGGAACCGGACATCTGCAGGGTTCCGCTGCTGTCAAGCGTCAGCAAATGCCCATTCGTTAAAACGTCTCCGAGTACGGATAGCGTGCTGCTATTCGTCATTAAGTAACTGCTGTCATTCTCCAGCCATGTATCAGCACTGACAACAACACCCGAGCCCGACGAAAAGAGGGAATTACGAATACCAAATCCATTACCAGAAAGGACAAAGCCTGCGCCGGTCACCTGAATTGAATCAAAGATAGATTCCGGTGGGAAATCGTTGACGGAGGATGTTTGACTCACCTCTGCGGGGAAGGTCAATTGGTCGCCTGGGATTGGCGCAACGTCTCCGGCCCAATTGGCCGCATCTGACCAGTTGGCTGTAACGCCGCCACCATCCCAAACGCGACTTACCAATGACTCAGTGACGTCAGAAATGCTTACGAAGAAAACGTTTTCAACATTTAGGCCGTATTCGTCCTCAGCTCGTAAACGGATCGAATAGGTTCGCTTCGCTTCGTAGTTAAAGATTCTGTTTGTTTTGACGGCATTTCCATCCAGCCTGAAGCTGTCGTTGTCGTCGCTGCCTGGTCCAGTGACCAATGCAAAGGCTACTATAGACGCTGCGTCAGGGTCGTTGGAAGTGAGACTTCCCAAAAGCGTGCTGATGGGTTGGTTCTCACTGACTATCGACCCAGACAGCCAAATGCTGGTTGGTGCTTCATTCACGTCAGACACATTCACCAACACCGATTTTTCAAATAACAAGCCATTTTGATCGGTGGTGCGAACGCGAATGCTGTAACTGTTCTGCGTTTCAAAGTCGAAAGTGGTGTTGGCCTGAAGCAGCGTACCGCTAATCGCGAAAGCGGCGTTATCGGTATCACCTGTGCCTGTCACAAGACTGTAGGTGAACGTATCGCCTTCGTCGGGATCATTGCTGCTGAACGTCCCGATCACGGCGTTGACCAGGTTATTCTCGGTGATCGACGTCGCCGAGAGATTCAGGAAGGTCGGAGCTTCGTTGACGTTGACCACCTGGATCGAGAAGATTTTCTCGATATACAGTCCATCCTTGTCTGTTGAGCGCACACGTATCGAATAGGCGTTCCGTACCTCAAAGTCAAATACAGTGGCAGTATTGAGCTGGGCGCCAACCAGTTGAAAACTGGCATTGTCGTCCGATCCAGCACCAACCACGAGGGAGTATTGAAACTTCCCGGCTCCTTTTTGGTCCGGATCAATTGTAGAAAAGCCACCGATAGTTATTCCCGCGTCCGCGTTTTCCTCGACCGTGCTCGATGAGAGTTCGATGTCCGTTGGAACTTCATTAACGTTAGTTACGTGGATTCTTACGGAACGCTCAAACGAGAGACCCTCGGGGTCTGTAGCCCGCACTCGAATGGAAAGAAATTCCGACTTGAAGGGCAAAGCCTCGTAGTCAATGATCGTTTCCACGAACAACGCATCACCCACAACACTAAAGCGATAGTTGTCCGTATCATCTGCGCCGGAAACCAAAGCAAAAGTATGAACATCCGAAGCATCTGCATCTGAGGCGGTGAAGCTGCCTACAACGGAGCCGATGGTTGCATTTTCCTCCAACTCGGAAATGCTGAGCGAAATATCCGTGGGCGGACTGCTGAATTGGAAATTCGCCAGTGAAGCCAGTTCCCCGGGAGTCAGAAACGCTGCAGCCTCACCCCCGAAGCCGGAGTTGGTCACTAGGGTATTTGCCGCGGCGATCGCCTGGGCTCGCGTGGTACCGAGCACCGTGAATTGAGCCAGACGTTTCGTCACACCCGCACCGACGGTCAGATCGTAGGTCCACTGGACATTGTCTTGGATGACGTTGACACTGGATGGAATCAATCCGCCAGGACCATGCAGCAGGTGGATAATCGCCGGAGTTCCCGTGCCATCGCCATCATCGGTTCCAAACCACCAGTCGGTGGGCTCAACAATCAGATCGCCATCGGAGGTTGCAAAGACCGTTGTCGCGGCATCGCTGCCGAGATTACCAACAATGGTCACCGTCATCGTGATTGCACTCGCTTGGTTGTTTGTGAAAGCATCCACTGTTCGGGCGAAATCCTGACCGCCGGTCATAGGCACGCTCACTTTACGCTGTACGTCCAGTCCCGCAATTGTAGTTACGGACGACTGCACTGATCGCCCAGCGTCGGTAGTCGTAGCCGTAACGGTTGGTGAGAAGTGAGACGTGCCGACGAGCAGTCGATTGAGTCCGTCGAAGGCATTCAGCGGACCTTGCAGAAGCTCACCGGTCCCGAATTGCTGCGCATCCACATCGAACACCAAACCATTTGCGGAAAGCAGTTCCGCAGTCGATCCCGAGGCACGCAGTCGGAATACTGCGAAATCATGGTCGTTCCCACTGTTACTGTACCCAGCGACCACGATCTTCCCATCGTTTTGAAGCACCACGCTTTGGGCAGTATCAAAGTGCGTCCCGATGTCAATGATCAGCCTGCCATCGCTATCAAACGAAGTATCAAGCGAACCATCGCTGTTGTATCGAGTCAGCGCGAAGTCATAGTTGCCCCCAATGGTACTGAACCCAGCGACAACGATCTTGCTATCGCTTTGAATCACCATGCTGTTGGCTCTGTCATACGACGTCCCGAAGTCCGTGGTCAGCTTGCCATCCCCATCGAACGACGTGTCGAGCGATCCATTGCTATTGTAACGGGTTAAAGCGAAGTCCCAGTTGTCTCCGTTTTCCCGAGACCCAGCGACCACGATCTTCCCATCGTTTTGGAGCACCAAGCTTTCGGCATAGTCAATGGACGTTCCGAAGTCCGTGGTCAGCTTCCCATCGCCATCAAACGACGTGTCAAGCGAACCGTCACTATTGTACCGCGCCAACGCGAAGTCATAGTTGCTTCCGTTGTAACTGTAGCCAGCGACCACGATCTTTCCATCGTTTTGGAGCACCATGCTGCTGGCGTCGCTATTGAACGACCCGAAGTCCGTGGTCAGCGTCCCATCGCCATCGAACGACGTGTCGAGCGAACCGTCGCTGTTGTACCGCGTTAACGCGAACTGGTAGGACTGAGTGTCGCCCGCAACCACGATCTTGCCATCGCTTTGGAGCACCACGCTGACGTAGGTCAACCCGAAGTCCGAGGTCAACTTCCCATCGCCATCGAACGACGTATCGAGCGAACCATCGCTGTTATAGCGCGTCAGCGCGGATAAATAGATCTCCCCGATACCAACGGACCCCGCGACCACGATCTTCCCATCGTTTTGAGTTACTACGCTTTCGGCGTGGTCATCGGACGTCCCGAAGTCCGTTGTCAGCTTGCCATCGCCATCGAACGACGTATCGAGTGAGCCGTCGCTATTGTATCGCGACAGCGCGAAGTCATAGTTGTTTCCGTTGTAACTGGAGCCAGCCAAAACAATCTTCCCATCGTTTTGAACTACTACGCTTTCGGCGTAGTCATCGGACGTCCCGAAGTCCGTGATCAGCTTCCCATCGCCATCGAACGAATTGTCTAGTTCGATATCGCCCAGTGCGTTGACGACAAATTCTCTTCGCCATGCTCCACCTACTGTTCCATTGGCATCCCCATCGAGCGAGTTCCCTGCTACGTCGGTGATGGTGTCTTTCAGAATCAGGCGATAAACATCTTCCGGCAGTCCAACAAAGTTCAACGTGGTCGTGTTACCGGATACGCTGGCAGATGGAATCGCAATCAATGGATCGTCAGCATTGCCAAGCAGCCCATCGGCTCCGGCTCGGCGAAGTTCGTAGTTGGACGCCAGATTGGCTCCGGTCGCCGGTCCACTGAAACTCACGGTCAGCGATGTGGCTCCAGCGGCCAGAGTGCCGGATGTGACGAAGCTGGTGGTGCTGACAGTCAGCGGTGTCAGCACGGTGACGAGTGTGCTCGCATCCGGGAAAGCGGGCGGCGACTCGCGCAGCCCAGCGTGATCAGTCGCCCGGCTGTAGAACGCATAGGTTGTTCCCGAGACGCCCGAATAGGTTGACGTTCGTAGAGAGGTACTGGACAGCCACGCCGCATAGGCCCCGCCATTTATGGAAACAAATACATCGTACGTGGAGACACCTGAGCCAACATCGGTTCCGCTCCAATTCACTTCAAACGATGAAGTGACGGTAATAACAGCCAGACCAGCGACTTGACTGGTGGGTGGCTGCCGGTCGACATAGCCTAAAGCTACATTGTCCGTAGCATCGCTGATACCAAGCTCAATCTGGGCTTCGTTGGCGGCCACTGCGTCAACATAGAAGGAATTGCCAAAGGCTGGGATATGCAGTGCGGTTTGGTTGTCAATAAACAATCCTGCTCCATGCGTAATGAAGCTATTACCACCACTGGCGCTCGTGCCAAGGTCGATTGAGCCGGTTCCTCGCACCTCAAGGGCTGCCCGGTTACCCCCTGTCGTTTCCTCGATGTTGCAATCACGCAGGATCAGTTGGCCACCGAGAACGAGAATCGTGGGTGCATCGGTCGTATTGGTCAGAACCCAACCGTTTCGAATTTCTACTTGTCCAGCTTCCACAGTCAAAGCCGGTGAGGCGCCGCGAAGTGTGATCTGCCCATTCAATCCATCCACGATCACATGCACATTGGGGTTTGCAGCGATGGACAAGCCGCTGTAATCACCGTTGTTGGTTGCAAGAACGACATTGGTGGGCGATGTGGCAACGATGTTGCGAATGGCGTTGGCGACAGCAGCGATATTCGAACTGTTAACGTTGATAACGACTTGAGTGGCCTGCGACGCTTGGGAGGCCGTCGTCACCGCCGTTTGAAGGTCGGTTGCAAAGGTTGCCGAATCCGGTTCGACAACTATTGAGTTCGCTGCGACGGTGACGGTCACTGTGGTTTGTGTCGAGAGTCCGCCAGCGTCGTGGATCGTATAAGTAAAGCTGTCGGTACCCTGGAATCCAGCCACCGGGCGATAGGCCAGTCGGCTATCCCCTCCCAGAACATAGACAACCCCGTTAACACCTTGCGTGTGTGAGAAAATGCTAAGCGCATCCCCATCAGGATCCGAGTCGTTTACCACTACAGCGGCGATGACATATTCGGTTGCATTCTGGCTGACAACAATGTGATCCGGCCTCGCAATCGGGGCTGAATTGGGTAAAGTTCCGACAATTTTTGAGACAAAAAAATCACGATTGTACCGACCATCGTAGGTACTGCCAGTGATGGCGATATTGCCATCGTTAAGGGAAAGGACATTATCCGTATAACTTTGTGGTGCGACGGGAAGTTGGTAGACCTGCTTTCCGTCGAAACTAAACGATGAGTCTAAATTGCCATTTGTTAGATATCTTGCAATCCCAATTCCATTTGCGGTCACGCCGGTCGCCACTATCATTCCATCGGATTGAATTGCGATTCCACTCCCACGGTCATTTGTGCCCCACGTGGTCCTGACCATACCGTTAACACCAAAACTAGCATCGAGGGCACCAGTGGGTGTTATTCTTGCAACGGCGACGTCGCTCGAACTGGCCGTTTGACGTGTGCCAATCAGTACCACACGGCCAGCGGTATCCAGCACGCTTCCTGCAAAACTGTCGTAAAGCCCACCGATGTCGACATAAGTAATTCCATCGCCATCAAAAGTCGAATCCAGCGCTCCGGTAGCAGTGAAACGGGCGATGGCGAAATCGTCGTTAGGTACGCTGTTATTGCCTCGATTTGCAATGCCCACCACTAAGAGCTTGCCATCTGGTTGAAGATGTACTGAGTATGCTTTGTCATTAAATGGAGTTAGTTCGGCAATCGCGAGGCCTAGATTTCCAAATGTCTCATCGAGTGTCCCGTCTGAGTTGTAACGAACTAATGCAAAATTAAAGTTTGAACCGTTGGAAGTGCTTCCTGCAACAACAATTTTCTGGTCAGGCTGGATGAGAACAGCCTCAGCGTAATCGATTCCTGTACCAATAGGCGTTACAACACGTCCTATCGAATTGAAGTTAGTATCTGTTGTCCCATCGATATTGTATCTTGCGAGGGCGAAATCATAGTTATTGGTGTTGCTGCCGTATCCGACGACGACCGTTTTTCCATCGGCCTGAATCGCTACCGCTTTGGCTTCACTTGGTTGCGGACCAAAGGAAGTAGTGACAACTCCACCATTTCCGAAACTAGAATCTAAAGTACCTGAGGTAGTCCAACGCGCGATTGCAAAATCGGACTTCGTTCCAGAATTAGACGAGCCCACTTGGACGATCTTTCCATCGTCTTGAGCTATGCTACCGAAAGAAATATCGGTAGATAAGTTAATGTTGGGTAGGACGATGCCAGATGAACCAAAAGTTGGAACATTGGAGCCCGATGAATTCAATTCCACAAATGCGAAGTCGTCATTGCCTTGGGAGTTTCGAGACTGGCCCACTATCAGAAGCGTTCCATCTGCTTGTATCGCGATATCGTTTGCGGAATCAGCGCCAGAACCGATGGAGAGGATTCGAATTCCGTTCGTACCAAATGAGGTGTCAAGAACACCATTTGTCGCCAGCCTAATCGCGGCAAAATCGCCGCTTGAAAGGCTCCCGGCGCGACCCGCGATGACCAATTTCCCGTCGGCCTGAAACACTGCACTTGTTGCATGGTCATATGTGCCGAAACTACTACCGGATGAAACATCAATTGTGGAAATTCCCAAGTTTCCAAAGCTTGTATCAAGACTGCCGTTGGTTAAGAGCCTAACAGCAGCGAAGTCTCTACTGCTACCACTACCAAAAAGTTCAATCGACCCGACCCCCACGATCATTCCATCGGGCTGAACATCTACCTTACTGACTTGATCATGCCAGCTTCCGGCTGCGAAAGTTGCTTTGCCGCCCAACCCGAATGACGAATCCAACGACCCGTCAGAGAGGTAACGCGAAAACGCTAAGTCATAGTTAGTACCTACATAACTCGTTCCAGCAGCGACAATTCGCCCATCAGATTGAACGGCAACCGAGTATAGATAGTCGTTGCCACTGGATGCATTTGGAGCAATATTTGTGACCACTTTTCCTCCAGTCCCGAAAGAACCGTCGAGGATTCCTTGCGAGGTAAATCTTGCAATCGCAAAATCGTACGGTGAAGAGGAAGTTGATCGCGTGCTGCCACCGACGACAATTTTCCCGTCTGCCTGTACGGCGACGGCATACGAGTCATCGTCATAGGCACCAAACGATAAATAGGTGACCCCTAGAGAACCGAATGTCTGATCAAGCAGACCGTCGGGCTGAAGTCTCGCCAAGAAGATGTCTGAATCATTGGAATTTGTGTCCCCAACCACGATGATCTGCCCGTTCGGAAGTGCGACCACATCTCTCACGACCCCAGGCACAGTTGTTAGACCGCGTTGGCCGAATGAGTTATCCAATGAACCGGTTGGCAGATGCCTTGAAACCACCCCGCCACCAGTACCAGACAAGCCTGCGGCTACAAATTTGCCATCAATTTGCAGTGCGACACTAAACGCTTGGTCGAAGGAGCTAATATTGGAAAAGAACTCCGCCGTGGCCACACCACCATTTCCAAAGGTCGTGTCGAGGTCTCCTACTGCGAGCAGACATCGGTCCTCAAGCGATTCAAGTACAAGCCGACGACGAAAGTGCTTCTTCTTTTCAGCGACGCGACGAACATACTTGGAAAATTGATTATGTATACTCATCATGCTTGACTCGAAAAAATAGTTCTGTACTGTTATGGTGTTTTTGTAAATATTCGCGTAAAACGAGTTGTGCTAACCCTCGATAACGCAGGGGTTTGGTCGGCTTGCCATCGCGATATTGGCCAAGTTCTTCTTTGCTGAACGCGTGAGCTCTTACCCACACGCAACTCGCAGCACGCTACGGATCTCGTTGGTCTTGAAACCGAATGCTTGAGGCTGAACGACAAAAAGCAAATCCACGATGTTACAGTCCGGTTGGAGCGATAATAAGAACCGCTTTTTGGCTTGTTGGGTTGAGTGGTCATCGTTCGGATGGTATTCGCGGCAATTTAGGTGCTTCTCTGAGTAATGTTGGAAGCTACGCTTTCCTTTCTCTGCATGACACTCCCAAGAGTACTACGACACAGCCGATCTTCCCTGCGGACCCCGAAACTGCACTCAGGGAGTGGCAGATGACGCTGGGTGTCGAAGCGGAGCTTCGAGGACGGCGTTCCCGAGCTGGAGCTTGGGAACGAGGGCCTGGCTTGGGTCCGTCTCACGAGTTCTTTTTTCGACGAAGCCTTGCCCATAACCACGCACATGGACCTAGTCCCAACAGTAAGCGTACTGAGGGTGGTTAGGTTTTGATCCGGCGCGGCCTAGGTTCGTGGGGTAGGTTTTTGCGTCCGCCCAACGATTCTCTAGTCACGCAAGGATTTCAACCCATGTCTCGTTCGTTCGACACCAAAGCCCGACTA
>JANMHA010000008.1:0-1689 GCA_031374925.1 Pirellula sp.
TCCAGAAGCCTCCCCGCTGCTCCAGCCCGGGCTGCTCACCCCAACATTGGCCCAACCGCCTACATAAAGGTAACGAACAAAACGAAGCTGCGTCACATTGATTTATCCGGATCGGATAAATCTGACCTCACAGCGCCCGACTCTTGTTTCTGGCCAACAGGCTTGCTCTTGACCACGTCGTCGGGCTGAGGGCGGTACGGATTTCAAGGCTGTTGATCTTGACCTGCCCCCCGGTCGTCCCTCGTTCATAACGAGAGTCTATGGGTTTGTGCTCCGCTCCCCAACCTTGGACCACCAAGGCTTAGAGTTTTCCGGCTTCGCTCAGGGTGACGGGCTGGTGACATCCCCCGATCTCGTCAGCATGATCGGCACCTTGTTCCCGATCGCGACATGTGGCCGTTCCTCGTTGTAGTATCTACGCCAAGCCTCCAACTTTTCAATCGCATCTGCAAGCGTTAGGAACCAGTGCGTGTTCAGGCATTCCGCGCGGAACCTGCCATTGAACGCTTCGATGAACGCATTGTCCATGGGCTTGCCCGGTCGGGAGAAGTCCAGCGTGACGCCGCGCTGGTAGGCCAAGAAGTCCATATCGCGAGATACGAACTCGCTGCCTTGGTCGACGCGGATTGTCCTGGGATAGCCCGTTTACCGACAGACCCGATCCAGCGTAGCAACCACATCTTCACCTCGGTAGCTGAACTTCGCATCCAAAACCGGCACATAGCGCGAGAAAGTATCGACCACGGTCAGCACCCGCAGCTTCTTGCCCGTCGCCAGTTGATCGTGCACGAAGTCCCCTTACAGCGAATGCCTGCATTCGCTTACCGGGCAACGCATCGCCCAGACATCATTGGGGCCGACAGCCTCGGTGCGGTCATCGCGCAACTTCGCCTTCACCCGGCGCTTGGGCGTCTTGTTCCTGAGCTGCATCCCCAACTCCTTGTAAATGCGATAAACCTTCTTGATGTTGATGCCCCAGCCCTCACGGTCCAAAAGGACATGCACGCGTCGATAACCATAGCGCACCCGCGTTTCGCAGATCTCCTTGATCCGCTTCGCAACAGCCGCCTCATCGGTGCGACGGGATTTGTAGTGAAGCGTCGAGCAGTCGAACTTCAAGGCCCCAAAAGCCGTTCGGATCGATACTGCCCAATCGCTGCACGTCCCGCGAACAAGTTCGCGCACGCGAACAGGCCTCGAATCTTTCGCCGGATCACGTCCTGCAACATCTCGCAGTCCAGCGTCAGATCCGCTACGGTCTTCTTCAGCCGACCGTTCTCGTCTTCAAGCTGCTTCAGCCGCTTCATCTCGGTCGGCAGCAGTCCGGCATACTTCTTCTTCCAATTGAAGCAGGTCGCCTGGCTGATCCCTGCCTTGCGACAGATCTCGGCGACCGGCGTGCCTTCCTCGCTCTGCTTGATGATGAGCGCCTTCTGGGCGTCCGAATATTTGCTTGCCTTCATTGCGATTCCGCTCCTCGTTCCAGCCAGGAAAACGTAGCGGAAAACTCTGGTTCCAAACGGTCCAGTTTGCGGGGGGCAGATCAATGGTAATCCCCCCCGACAGTAAGGGGCTGCATTAGTAGAATTTTCTCGGCAAGATGAACGAGGAGATTCTGAATGAAGACAAGCAGATACACTGAGGCGCAGATCATCGCGATCCTGCGGCAGGCCGAAGGTGGTGTTCCGG
>JANMHA010000003.1:0-17460 GCA_031374925.1 Pirellula sp.
CTATTCTTCGAACCGCTCTCTCGCCGATACCGTATTTCTCATCAGAGCTTTGTTCCAACTTCTGTTCGTGACAAGCCCTGGGGTTACCGAGAAAAACGATCGTTCTCTGCTGACCCTCCTTTTCAACCTCTCGGTCTACAACAACTTCGCTGGAGCGTCTCTCATGTCCATTCGAAACTTGATTCAAGGACGTTTTGATTGGATTTTCTTTAGAAACCGTGCGTTTTGGGCGACTGGCGTGGCAATTGCCAGCCTTTCCGTTGCGGCCATTTGCGTTGGCAATTGGTTTTTCGTCGATGACTCGACTAACGAACCTGAGTTTCTCTCCCGTTTCCGAGGCGGAACACTGCTCATTGCTGGCGGAGGCGAGATGCCACCGATTGTCAATCAACGCTTCTGGGAATTGGCCGGTGGTCGAAATGGCCGACTGGTGATCATTCCAGCCTTCGACGCAACGCGAGCGGACACAAAACGCTTGAAAAACGAATGGAAGGGATGGAAATTCGCGTCCATGCGCGTCATTCAAGCATCCAGCCGCGAGATTGCAGATGAACCTGCTTTTGCCGATGCATTGCGTAATGCGACAGCAGTCTGGTTCAGTGGTGGCGAGCAATCTTGGTTAGCGAACTTGTACGCGGGCACCGAAACCGAGACTCGATTGCAGGAATTGCTCGATCGCGGTGGCATCATCGGAGGAACATCCGCTGGGGCTGCAATTATGACTAAGGTCATGATTGAGGAGGGGAAAACTGTGCCCAAGCTATGTCGAGGATTGGATTTACTCAAAGACTCGGTGGTCGACCAACATTTCTTTTATCGAAATCGAATGCAACGTTTAGCCAAAACACTCAAGATCGAACGGAAGCTCATCGGCTTTGGAATCGACGAAGGAACCGCACTCTTCGTCCAAGTTCCAAGCGGTCGTATGGGTGTCCTTGGCAAGTCGTACGTTATGGCATGTATTCCAGAATCCGACACCGATACGCTTCACCTCGAAGTCCTGAAGTCAGGTTCCATCATTGACATGGAATGGTTACGTGCCCTAAACGAGATTGCCATCGAAGAAATCGAACCGACCTAAATTGCTAGTAACACGGCATAGTGTCTGAATTCTGACACTCCTCGCCAATCGCCAGTACCCACAAACCGACAACCGTGCTCGTGCTCAGTGAAACGGTGCTCGTGCTCGTAATCGATTGTTCCTATTCGAGCACGAGCACGAGCACCGCCCCATCGGGCTGAGCACGAGTACGAAAACGCTACCAATTCGTCTCGGTAGCTGCGTATCTCCGAGACGCAGGTAATTCGCGTCTGGTAGCTGCGTATCTCCGAGACGCAGGTAATTCGCGTCTCGGAGATACGCGACTACGTGTTTTGAGACACAGCCTAGTGATCGACAGTCCAACTGGAATCACTCTTCAGTTCGGTTACAAACCGACCAAGCCTCAAAGTGAAGTCACCACGGATCAACGGCCATACTCGATCGAACGCCGAGGTGAGCATCCAGCGTCGAATAACTCTCATCCAACCTCGGCTTAGTTCGCTGTGGTATTCACTCAGTTGTAAGGTTTCCAAAACGTCATCCATCAATGTGATGGCTTGGATCGTCCACCCCTTTTCGGATCGCTCTTCTTCCTCGGAGCGGCGGGTACCAAAGTCCATTTTGAACTGGTTTTTGTAGGTGTCCAAGTCTGCTTGAAGCTGACCCATTCCGAAAACCACAGCTTCGCGTGTATCGAGGAATTGTGTCAAGCTTTCAATTTCGCATTGTAGCTTTCGAAGGCCTAAATCACACAGTAGCTGCGACTGCAATTTTGAGTATCGATCGTTGAATTCAGGGCATCGCTCGTCCCACTCCGCACTTGAGGACATGGATTCGATCGCCAAGAGGTACTCCAAGTAGCGTTGGACGCCCACAGAAGTCCGAGCGGTCTTCGGCGGGCACATGAAGTGACCGGACGGATACTCAGATTGGTCGCGCGTGAAGAAGTCGCTTGCAACAATGTAACCAAGATGACGGTAACTTTCGAATTGCGACTCGGAAAAGAACTGATCGATAGTGGACTCGTGTGGGAAATCACTATGGCGAATCTTATAGCTTTGCAGGTCAGGAGGTTCCGTCCCATCCATCGTCATCTTGATGTAGATGAGGTAGCCAATATCCGCAGCTTCACCTACGTTTTGTGGCGGATAATGGATTTCTCCCACAGCCACTCTCCCTTTCGAGACGCCCGTCACTGGATCGATTACGAGGCGGGACAAGTCGATGTCGATGGTGACTCCAAAATCAATCGATGCCTTGCGAACATTCATCGCTAGCTCGTGGCAAGCACCAGCTGGATCCGCACCTGCATCGGAGGCGATGATGAACTTGCACCTCCGACGGATCAATTCATAAGCCCCTAAATTGTCAAAATGCCCACCGTCAGAAAGGTAGACGTAAGGACTCTTACTGCTTGTTTGCCCGAGCATCTCTCGAAACAGATGAAGCCAACCGTTGGTTGGCCCGGCTGCTTTCCACTTTGCACCGGACGGATTGGGCATCCAAGCGCCAAGTCTTAAATTGAAGAAAGTGAGCAACGCTGTCACTGCTGGCGAGGAATAGTAGCCCATGTTTGGGCTGACCGCAGCCCCAGAAATAGCGAATGAAGTTCCCAACGTAATATTGTCACCGTAGCCGTCTTGCGTGGACCGATAGCCCGTCCGTGGGCAACCACAATAGAGTGGACTGAGAGTAAAACTGTCGGCCATTCGCTCCTGATGCTCAAAATCTTTCTCGCCCCCCAAGTTGATTGCGGTATTGATTAGCAGGAGTGGTCCTAAGTTCCGTTTCCCGTCGCAGACCGATTCGGCGTCGCTACTCGTTTCTCGGTCTGGATCCGTCGACCAAACCAAGCGCCTCAACTCCTCATCATCACGTGGGTCGATCCCCGTTATCGGATCTGGCTGTCGCAATTCCAGAATAGATCGGAACGGAGCACCTGTTTGACCCTTTTGTAATCTCGATGCTCCCAGAAAGGTTCGCACTAGCCGATCTTGGTATAGCTCCTGCAATGAGAACACATTGATGTCGACGAATAAGCTCGCAACGATAGCAACAATGGCCATCGCAACGATGGTGAGCGAGACGCTCCACAATTCTAAATCAACAGTAAGTTGCAAACATGTTGCCACGATCACCGTTGCACCCGAAAGGAAGACCGGAGGAGCTGCTTTGACGATCCAATCCAGGTACGGCTTTTTCGTTCCACCTGTAAGTGGTCCTTTGGCAAGCCAAAGACTAATCGATGAAACGACAAACCAAACAACGCCCGGTGCAAACTTGGAAAACAAACTTGAGCCGGAATGAATGATCCAAGTAGGAATGATGCACACATGCAAAAAAGCCGAAAACCAAACCACGGCAGCCAGGAAGCAATAAGAATTGAAGTACGACCATTTCTCCCGAACTTCACGGTATTCGAGCCGTCCTAATACTCCAAGTTGAACAGATTCAGCGACAAACAAAGCGGTTAATAACATGGGCACGATCAACGCCAGTCTGACGGTGAATTCCGTGTTGGTCCAATCGTACGAGGTCTGATTGGATCCTACTTTCAACCAAGTGACAATTTGGACGGATAGGTCTTGAATCACGTGAAATGAGGCGAGGAGCAAGAACACAAAAAGGAATCCGGCAGAGAATCCTGAGAATATCCAAATGGCTGGCGCCCATCGCAATTTTCCACGCCGCTTCGCTTTCATCTCCAGTGTTAGCAACTGCCAATAGGACATGTAATTGGGGATCGTATGAAGCAAACCGGCGAAAACAGAAAACACGAAACAGTAATTCCAGCTCCACTTGCCGTCGCTTCGTTCATACTCAATCCTGAACCATCGCAGGGCTTTTCCAAAAGTCTCCGAAATGACGTTGCTCGGTCCCTCAGCATGCATCGCAAAGAAGAAACAAGCAATTACCAGGAACGCTAATGGAAGGATAAAGGAACGGGTAAAATAGTTGTCCGCAACAATCTTCTTTTCCACCTGCTTCCGGACACAGTCAATCGTATAGAAAAGACATGCGAACATGCTGGCCAAGAATACGCAACCCAGTATGAGACTCCAATTGGAGGAGTTTTCTTTGCTCTCGATATACCACAACGACAAGAAAACGACGATCAACTTGATGGCAATCAACGTGGGGAGAAGGACAAACGAATTCAACGCCAAATTGCGAAGATAGATTGCAAACAGGGTCCACGAATCAACGGACAGTACACCAGGCGTTGGCGCTAAATAATTGGTGTTGGCTCGCAAGTGGCGAATGGGTTCGGGCTCGCTTGCGAATATCTTTGCAAGACTGCACTCAATCTGTTCCGAGTGTGTGTTTGACGAGTCGCTCGGGCGCTTGCGACGAGAACTAGTTCGTGTCGCGGTCGGTTGGTCTAATGCGATCCGTACAGCGGTGGCGTTCACCTCTCGATCTGGAACAATCAGTTTTTCGACATTGGAGACACTTCCATCATTCTTAATCCATTGCATTAGCCAACTTCCGATGTAACCTCCACCCGAGACCGTCGAGAGATAATCTAGATTGGAAATTAGTTTCTGATGGGCGAGAGCTTGTAGCACACCAAGATTGAACGAAGCGCTACGAATACCACCACCGGACAAGGAAAGTCCAAGTTTGTTCGGGGGAGTGGATTGGATTGCATCTGCGCTCGGCAACTCCTGTTCTGCGGACAACCGCCGCATTCGAATAAACTTATCTTCTTGCTCCAGAACTTCGTTAAAGGACACACTGCCGTTGTTGGTCATGCTTCGATCTCTATCTAGTTGCTTGGGTCACCTTCGACCCTGGCATGGATTGGCACGTTGTTGCTCGCCAGAAACTGTTCGTTGATCAGTTCAATCAACACTTGTTCTACTTCTATAGCTTTTCCCGTTTCAATAGCGAGCCTTAATCGTTTTTGTGAAGATTCGCGGAGAATCCAACTCAAAGAGGCGAACGACTTTCCATGTTTAAGCCTAACCAAATATCCGATCAAACAGACCAGTACCTCGGCAGCCGTTTTGCTTCCAGAAAGCCTAAATACACCTCGAGGCAACATCACCGCAAGCCGACTGATCGCGTTCAAGATCGGCGGTCGCGTAACCGCGTCGGTCGGACTCAAAATGTAATTGTACAAGGCCTCGTAAGCATCCTGACTCAGTTGCAAGTCTGCCCCCAACTGAGACGCCTTGACCAGCAAATCACGTCCTGCGATCTGAAAAAAAGAGGTCGGCCATTCAGGACGAAAACCAGCATGCCGTCTATTGCATTCAATCGCGATCCCGTAGAGATCAGAAATCTCGATTCGATCAAATTGCGACGCTCGCTCCGAGTCAAAGTCTTCAAGGCAATGCCAGACAAAGTCCCGAATCAACAACTGATGTTCCGAAGAAGTCTCGTATCGATGCACACAACAAAGTGTGGCCGGAAGTACTTGGTCTACATTAAGCATCCAACCAATTCCCGCATCGTCGTTGGCAAAAGTAGATTCTTGCCGGCATTCATTTCGATAGGTAGAACAAAACGCATCCTCCAGGCGACGAATCCGATAGTCTCGCAGTTCCGACTCCGACAGTCTGGCGCTCGGTTCTTTACGCCTAATCGTCGAAGGACAATCATAGGCATTCACATCGCGACAGAGTAAACGACCGATATGCTCTCCTAATTGTCGAAACGATTCGACTTGGTCTGGCGAGTAAAACTGATTCGAAATCGGCTCGTCCGGGAAGCTGGGATTGGTCCGTCGGAACTGTTCGATATCAATGTTTTCGTCCCCAGTCAGGGACATTTGCACATAAACTAGGAGAGCATCTTGTTGAGGAGCTGCTTCTTCGCTCTTGGAAGGGATTTTTTCCGTAACCTTCTCCGGATATCGAATTCGACCCACGACAAAGTGTTGCGGCGAACGACCATCCAGTTCGTCCAATCGTTTGAGTCGTCGGGTATCCAGCGGACGGTCGTGATCCAGATCCAAGACCTCGATGGAGTGGTCGAGTCTCAACTTGCGAATCAAATCGGCCAAGACCCCAAATTCGTAAAGGCCATTGTTGCATCCGGCATCGGACACAATCAAAATCCTGCAGCGCCGAGCGACCAACTCCTCAACACCAAGGAATTCGCGAAACCCGCCGTCGGCAACGACCCCGTAACTCCACGAGTCCGGTCCCCAAGCGGCTTGGTTCTTCCACTCATTTCCCATATCGATCAGGGAAAATGACAGTTCGTTACGATGTTCGAGCATGCGTGGATTAGGAAGCCATTGTTCCAACCGAATGTTGAAAAGCTGCATGAGCGCTTTGAGGCATGGGTTCGACGCCATAAACGGCGTCATGGCAGCCCCGGAAAGCACAACAGCATCATCCACACCCAATTCGCCAGATAAATACTACGTGGTCGGTCGATAGGTTTCCAGCGTTGCATTCTTGGTGTTCTTGCCAGTGGGCAACCATCCGCAATACAAAGGTGACAGAAGATAGGAATACCAGATCGAAGCAAAACTCTCGTCAAGCTTGGATGGATTGGCATGTTTTGAACGCAGTTTTGGATTGCGATGGTAGGACGGTGCCTGCGGTAAAATCATGGCCGAAACAAACAAGGGATAGGGATATCCATTCTTGGTTGGATTCAATTCTCGAAGCTTCATGATCCCATCCCGATGGGCCTTCTGCAAAAACGTTTCGCCGATACGACGGCGGTAAAACTGAAACCATGGGGATAGTTTATTGAGATCAAGAAAACAAAATCCGACTACCGCAATGGCTGAGGCAATGGCAAGAACAACGAATCGAAACTCTTGATCTGGACCAACCACCACCGACGTGCTAATCATGGCCCGTTCCTTAAAGATGGTAGGGTAGGCTATTTCGAGGAACATCCGATTCAATTGCCACTCTTCCAAGTCGGTCAGCGGCTCAATACTGAATTGGCCTGGTTGGTGAACGCACTTGCGGAGCAATGAGCTGAAGTTGGATAGATCTTTGTACGGTTTGAGGTCCTTTTTGACCATTTTCCCCCCAGCTTCGATCCACGCGATGGCTTTTTTCATCGACTCCGTCGGTCCTTTGTCTTGCTCGTCCTTCGCCGCTGGATCCTCAATCGCAGACGCAATCACAGTTGTACTAGCTGAGGGGGATTTCAAGGCGGTCTTCGCTTTACCATTCATCGAACTGGAAGAAATTCTTGCGACAGCGAGGTCGAATAGAGTTGTAGAAAGCTCGTTCCGAAAATCAACCTTCTTTACCAACCCGTCCTTTTTCTTAGTTGTCTTTGTCGAGAGGGTCGCTGGATTGATAAGTCGGTCGACATAACTGCTTAGTTCCAGTCCGTATTTACGCATTTCTCGATTCGAATCAACGTACTCTATAACCTTGCTCGTCGAGGAACTGGACAGTCTACTGGAGAGGGTGTTGGCCCAGCGAGAAAGTGACTGACTGCTAAAGTTGCTCCACGAGTCCCATACGCGATCTTCTTGACGCAAGGCAGATTCAGCTGCCTCTAAATCCTTTTGGTACCGCCATACGTTCGCGACCAACGGGTCCAAATTGTCCACTTTGACTTCACGTTTTTCTTTTAGCAGTGCAAGCGAGTGTTCGTTTTCCTTAAGGTAGTCATCCAATCGCATTCGCAAATCGACGATTGATGCACCTTCCGACTTGTTTTCCAAAAGAAGCGCGAGCTCTCCGAAGTTGAGGATGTCATCAACGACAAACGTCGGGGGGCGATTGTCGATGTACCCTGAAATGTTTTCACGCCCGACCCAACCCACGATTCCGAACACGACACCCCACGATGTTCCAAATAGCACAATCCACAGCGCAAGCTTCTGCCATATCGTTGCATTGACTTTCTCGCTCTGCAATAATTTCCCAAATCTGAGCATGGGGGAAAACAACAGGAGGGATACGACTAAGATTGGCAATTGCAAAGACTTCAAGTCCAGTTTTTCGGGAAGGAACCCCATGCCGTTGGAGACATAGAAATCTCCGTTGCCAATCATGATGGAAACACCCAACAGGAAGATCGCAAGTGTTAACACCGCCCACTGACCAGGTGCTAATTGCATCGGATGCCCAAAGGCAGCCGCCAGCCTTCTTATCACAAAGCGACTGAGCAAAACAATGAACGCCAGGACAAAACAAGAGAAGAGTCCGACGCGAAGGTCTGAATTCAAATCCAATAGGCCCAACCACGTTCGTACGCCAGGGTAATCAAAGCAACGAAAATAGTAGGCAATCAAACTGGCCACTGCAAAAAGTCCGGCGATTGCAGTGAATAGTATGACTGCGGTCTTAAGTAAATAGTCGGTCAAAAACTCAATTGGACGATTTAGGTATTGACCATCTAGCAGAAACTGTGCATCTCGCGCCGATAATCCTTCAACGGATTTTTGCTCGGCCGCGGCCGCTGAGTCGGCTGTTTTGTTGGATGTCGGCTCAGAACAAGTATCCGTGTCCTTCCTTCCTACATGTCGAAAGTGACCTAATGTCGAGTAGTAGCCGTTGGTGTACCCGCCACCGGATACCGAGGAAAGATAGTCCACATGCTTCATTAATCCAGATCGCTGGAACGCCTGAAGCAGCCCTAGATTGAACATAGACGAACGAATACCGCCGCCGGATAAGGCGACACCAACCAAGTCGTTCCCATCAGAAGAGGGATAGTTTTGTGGCGTCGGCTTAGCTTGCGCTGCCTTATTCCAATACTCGCGACGTTCCTGAATTGGAGTTTGGACTTCACTTTCAAGAACTTCGTGAAACGTCTTGCAGTGGTGCTTGGGCATAGAACACTTATCCGAATCGGGCAAGGATAGTAGCCTCCCTGCCTTGGTTGAAGTTCGCCGACATCCCTGTCAGAGTAGCCTACACGTTGAGATTGAATAAATCAACAAGGCGGTCCTAAAGAACCGCGAAAATTAATAAATAGCAAGAAAGATTGCTCTATATTCGTTGCAAGAATTTCGTGTAGCATCCTCGCGATTGGAAGGACAAAAGGGATGGCTTATTTTGCTCGCCAGAAACGGCAATCGAAATTCTACTGGGCGGAACTTGGTTTCATGGCCCTTGGATTGCTTGGCTTGCAGCCCAGTCTCTTTACCAATCTCATTCTAGGTTCGCAGACCAAGTCGATTTCCTACAAAGAGCCGTATTACCAGGCTGCTCTGTACCAGCCGTATGACGGCTATCGTGATGGGGCCTTCGGACAGTTTGCGTCGCAGCTTCCGGTTCAACATGCTTCTATCCCTTTCAACTCGGCTCAAGGTTGGATGGCACAGACCGCCACACAGAATGCCAACTACTTTCCTTCAACCAGTTACAACCAACCTGCCTATCAGCAGCCGTCCACCTACGCTCAACCGCAACCCTACACGCAATCGCTCTATGCTCAACAGCCAACTAGCGCCGGAATGACAGGGTTTGCACAACAGCAGAAATACTTGCCTCAATCGTCTTATTATCAGCAGCCGTTTTCGCCTTCCGCGTATCAGCCCGCATCCAACGCTTGGGCAAACCAACCTGCTTATCTCGCTCAAGCAAACAGCGGTTACTCAACCCCCAATGCGGCCAATAATAATTGGTTAGGGGCGCAACCCAACCTCTATGGAAACAACACTAACAATTATCAGTCTAACGCCAGTTATCCGTCCAACTTGTACCCATCCAATACGAATTCCAAAGCAAGCGTCTATCCGTACAACGCACTTGCTCCAAGGTCGGCACAGCAGCAACCATTCGGCAACAACACAAGCTATTACAACTCCGGAACAACCAACAACGCTTCGTCCGCCCAGAGCTATCCGTATCAGTCGAATGCCGCCACTTCCGGTTCGTGGCAGCGCTATCAGGCGCCGGGCAGTCCTCTCTACCGCTAGTATTGAGATATTCTTTCCAATATCGTCGTGCTTGGAAATTGCCGTTCTCTAGGCCAAAGCAACGATTCGAGCTGGGCCGTTATTAGGCGAGCGGCAGATTGGAGTATCCCAACCCGAAGTGTAAGCGAGGGACAGTTTCGCAGGTCCCTCACTGACGCATCGGGTTATGATTGGTAGTTTTCACATCGCCGCTCGCCTTATTGTCATATCGAAAAATTGGCAAATCGATTGACGCAGTGTATTCGCAGTAGCTTTAGGACTTTAGAATAAGTTCATGCGACGGAGGCTTGAGGAGCTTGTTCGTATCGACATCGATGCTTGATCAGCTTCTATCGCGGGAACGATTCTCTGAACCGTAGTTGTAGAAAAAGAAAGGTCCGCAAGTTATGTCCACATTTGACTTTTGTCGTCGATGGATGTTTGTTGTTGCCGGTGTGTTTTTCGCAATGTGGCCCATGGACGATCCAGAGTTACTGGCCCAGCAAGGGCAAGCCGACTTGCCTTCAGGATTCGAGTCTGGACGCTCACCGCTTCTGCAGTACGAAATGAAGCATCTGTTGGGCATCGGTGTCACGCCGGTCGATGGGGGCCTGCGAGTGATCGAAATTCACGATCGCAGTCCTGTTTTGCAGCTTCAAGTGCCAGATGCACCGAACGAACTAAGTCAGTTGGAAGTCAACGATGTACTGGTTGAGGTAGCTGGGGTTCCTGTGAGATCGTTGGAAGAACTCAAGACGGCTTTGGCAGCCTGTCAGGATCAGTGCGAATTGAAAATCCTGGACCATCGGACTCAGGCAATCGTTGTGGCGGTCGTGAAACCTAAGCTGGTGGAGCACCCCGTCATGCTGGCTGCGGCTGGACCCGCGAAGGGCAAGCAAGTGCATGTCATCGTGGCAGGTTTGACGGACGATTCTCTGCTGGGTTCATCGATCATCCGAACTCAAACGGAAATTGAGTCCATGTTCCAAGGGGAAATCCCAGCGGAGGAACTGCGCTTGACCCTCCTAACAGGAGCCGATTGCAATGCGCAAAAAATCTGTGAGACCATTCAATCGCAGCCTGTCGGTTTCAAAGATGCCCTGGTCGTATATTACCTCGGGCATGGAGCATTTGACCCACGATTCGCCGAGGGAGATCCTTACGGTGGCCACTTCTTGGATATTCCATCTGGAGACCTCATGCGTCGCACGGTCTGGGATCATTTGAATGCGATGCCTGCAAAGTTCCGAGTATTGGTTAGCGACGCTTGCAACGTTGAGGGTGTCGCCGATCCCAGCGCTAAAATCCGAACTGAGTCGAGGCAAGTAACCAAAAATGTCGTAGGGCCAACAAAATTGGAATGGCTGTTTCTGGGGCACTCTGGGAGTTGGGATGCGATGGCCGCACGCAAAGGTGAACGCGCTTGGTACAGTCCCGACGTGGGAGGCTGGTTTTCCAAATGTTTCATGGAGGAGGTCCGACTTACTCAAGAATGGTCGAGTCTTACGAACCAATTGCCTAAGCGAGTCAATGAATACTATAGTATGAGGAAAGCGGAGTTTCTGGCTAACCCGGCGACAACAGAAGCGATCGCGATGAACCAATTGCAGATACAAGGATCGATGGTTCCAATTCTGGTGAATCACGCTAAGAAAGACAGTCAGCCGCCAGTTCCATTAGGCCTCCAACGCACGTTCGTTCAAGATATCACGATAGGAGTTGGCTTACGATGATTCAAATCGCGAAATGGGCGAGTTGCATTCTAGAGTTTCTAAGGATGCGTTTGGCATGGCCCATTTATGGCTGGATGGTGTTCTTCCTTCCGGTCTTACTGGCTGTGGCCGTAGGCTATTTACCCAATATGCTTGAGGGGTTCTTGATCCTACGAACAGAAAGCCGTGAATTTTTTTTCTGGGACTTGTTTTGCTTATCCGCGGCTAGCTTGATTGTTTCTGCGATGGGCGGAGCCGTTGTGCGGTTGTTTGACCTGTACGGGCGATTGCGATTCAAGGTTGTGAATGAGCTGGAAGCCGTACATCGCATAGATGAAGCCCGTAAAACGGATTGGTTTTGGTGGTCTTCCAACTCCTCGGCTTGGCCCGTCACAATGACGTTCGTTTGGTTGGTGGCAGCGGGCTATTTGCCCTATCGAGCATTTCAAGCCACCACGAGAAGCCTAGCGCTTACGGATCCGCTGGCCGAAGAAAAGTTATTTGGTACCAGTTGGTTGGGCACTTTTTCACTTCCCTTTTCGATTGGGATAGCCAGCGCTGCCCTTTGGTTCGTGATGGTGGCGTTGGTTCATTTAGGTTGGGCCCGATTCCGCCAGACGGACACCGCAACGTGCGGGATGCTTCCGTTCGAAGACTTGGCGGCATGGTTTTTGGAAAAATTGTTTGGCAAGCCTCATTCAGGTGTGAGACGGCCCTTTTTTTGGCTTTGGGTTTCACCAGGATTTACCGAGCCTAACTCGCGCAAAATTCTACCTGGGCACGTGCAAGTCTTAATCATGTTTTTGTTCGCGTCCATATTCTATGGCTACCTGTTCGTAAGTTCCTACGGAGGGAATAAGTGGCCCGAGCAGTGGTATCCCGTTGGTATTTATGCCATGCTAATTCTGTTCTTGGTGGGTTCTGGATTGGGTTGGTTTTTTTTCTTAATGGGGCGGCATCGCGTTAGCATTTGGATAATTGCAGGCCTAGGACTGCTGTTGATCTACTCTGTTGGCCAAAGAGTTGGTTTCGATACAAATCGTTATTTTGTGTTGAGTCCACATCGATCCGATTCAATGCTCCCAACGAAGACGAAAGATGAAGTGTTACCTACCTTTTTGCACTGCCTTGAGGATCAAGACTCTGACCAAGCCTATGCACGCCGACGAAAACTATTTGAGATATATTCGCAGGAGCCAAAATGGGTGTTTCCCACGGGACCGGATGGAAAAGCCACCATGATCGTCGTGACGGCTTCCGGCGGTGGTATACAGTCGTCGGCTTGGACCGCGCAAGTTCTGGTGGGCTTGGACCAAAAGTTACCGCAATTTAGCGAGTCCATTGGGTTGGTAAGCGGAGTTTCGGGCGGAAGTGTTGGCGTGATGTATTACTTGGGGCACCGTCCATTTCGATCTAATGACGGGCAAGCTGGAATCCGGATGACCGATGCGCAGCGGGATAAAATCGTTCACGTTGCGAGCGATTCGTGCCTTGAATCGGTGGGCTGGGGAATGGCCTTTCCGGATTTAGCTCGGAGCCTTTTTCCGTTTCCCGTTTGGGATCGTGAAATCGATCGGGGTTGGGCGTTGGAATCGCGTTGGTGGAATCGCATGGGGCGTGGCAAGCATGATGCTGCAATCATGAAGGAACTTAGAATACGCGATCTAGTTCGGCCAGCCAACCAAGGACACGTTCCGCCCACTATTTTTAACGCGACCGCGGTCGAGACAGGGCAACGGGTAATGATCGCCAATTTCTTGACCAATGAAGAGGTCATTCCAGCTTCGATCGATGCTGAACAAATTGTTGCACCGGTTAAACCGGACCAACCAACGGCTGAAACCGTCAGACGTCGCCATGATTCTGTCAGCTATGATCTCCCGACGACCCCAATCGACTTGCTTGATTTTTACGAGCCGCTGCACTTGGATCGAAACGATGTCAATCCTCGAATTTCGACCTCGGTGAGACTTTCTGCGTCATTTGCCTACGTCACGCCAGTCGCGCGACCCCTTGTCAAGCAGGATCATTTAAAACCAATGGTCCTCGACGGAGTCAGCGGTAAGCGATTGAATCTTCACTTATGCGACGGCGGATACTCGGACAACACGGGTTTGGTTGCTACGATACATTTGATCGCAGAGATGCTGGAAGAGTTTCGGGAGCAAAAGAGCAAACCACCGTTCGACCGAATTTTGTTTGTCAATATCGAATCGTTTCCTGAAAATGCAGTAATTATTGAAGATGACTCGACCGGACTACGAAGCGGTTTTTTGGGGCCAGCGAACGCCCTGGCCAATGCGCGCGTCTCATCTCAGGCTGAACGGGCTTTGTTGGAATTGTCCCTGTTGAAACAATCCTATGGTCGCGGCTTCGGTCAGGCAGATGATCGCAAATTACTGTCTGTATTTGAAGCCAACCAAGGTACTTTCGACGAATATGAGGTAGCGGTTAAGGAAATGCGGGACTCCGCCACCACCATTCTTCAAACCATCAACCAATCTGGAAAAAGAGATGATGTGAGCGAAATTGCTAATGGACTTTCGGCTATTACCCCTCATGAGTCGATCTTAGATAAGAACTTTCCAGAAGCCACATGGGGAAAGATCAAACAAGCTAATAATTTCGCCGAACAATTCCAATCGGTTGCAGAGGAATGGAAGGAACAAATCGGTGCAATGATAAGCCAAGAGTCCAAGGCACTGATGGCGACGTTGGACGAGAAGTCAAAGAAAGTCAGTGAGTTGGCCACGAAATTGCCAGCCAAGCCTGCTGAAGATTTCGCATTGAATATTGAGATCGGCTCGATCCAGATGCGTTTCAATCCGGGCCAGGACTGCAGCACCGAGGCGAGTTCGCTTCCGTCAAAAAGCAAAATCGAGACTCCGCCACTATCTTGGTTGCTTTCACCGCTTGACAAACACCGACTGGCGGCAGCATGGAAGGCCAAGGCTTGTCTATTCCGATCGAGCCAAAAACTGGCTGATGCCAGGAATGGGAGCAGTCCCGTGGCTGCCAGTGCTGTCGGTCAGCCGGCGCCAACCGCAGCGACAACTCCCAATACCGGACTATCCAAATACCAATCTGTTGAAATCGCACCCGAGAAGCTGGGGGAGTTCCTTCACGTCAATGAATGAACTTTGGAGTGCTGGGATTCATCCCAGCTTTAAGATTACGCTGCCGCAATGTATGTCTCACTGGTTAAGTCACGTCAGCCGGTATCGGGATATCCGGTACTCTATGAATGACACGGATTCAAGATCGCAAGATCCCGGACAGAAAGTCCGAGATGGCAGGGATTGAGCGATGGTAAATATCCCCCGAGTTTACTCGAGTTTACTCGAGTTTACTCGGGGGGAGCAACGATTGGATGCGAGAAACGTTGCTTCCACCGGTATGAAACCGGCATGAAACCGGAGGAGAGCCTAGCCCCTCACGGCAACGCTGTGAAGCATTTTCGTCCGATCGGAGCTTGTCTCCGACGGACGCCGTTTTGGCGTACTAAAAGTGCAGCTCAGACCTTAAAGTACCGCACTCCGCTCCCGCCTCGACCGCCGTAGGCGGTCGAGGCGGGAGCGGAGTGCGGCGGTTCGCGGGCTGTTACGTAGTACGCCAAAACAAGGTTGAGGGGAGGCAAGCTCCCACTCAACCCAAGCGAATTGCTGGTGAAAATGCTTCACAGCGTTGTCGAGAGAGGGTGACTTAGGTTGAGTTTTCCTAAGAAAAAAGTCGGACATCCGAAACTACATAATCGAAAAATAGTTTTCGACTGCGAAATCGAGATATTCGCGTTTGAGTTCCAATGGTTGGGTATTGAAATAGCAATAGGAGCGAACTTGGAGGAGTAGGTCTCGAGGATGGCAATTCCGCATTGGGCGACCGATTGGCTTATAGTGTTTCTCGATAAGGTAGTCGATCAACTCTGGCTTGTGAGGAATTTTCGTGACTCGACACATGATCTCGAATAGCTTTCGAAAAGCCTCCTCGCTTGGATTTTCGACCTCGATTTTATAGGGGATACGGCGCAGGAACGCGTCATCCACGAGATCTTTGGGCTCGAGATTGGTGCTGAAAATAACTAGTTGGTCAAAAGGGACTTGGACTTTCTTTCCATTGCTCACGGTCAAATAGTCGTAGCGTTTTTCGAGCGGAACGATCCATCGATTGAGCAATTCATCGACGCTCATTCGCTGTCGTCCGAAGTCATCGATCAGCAAGACTCCGCAGTTGCTTTTGAGTTGCAATGGGGAGTCGCTGACATTGGTTTCGGGATTGCGACAAACTTCAAGCATTTCCATGGTCAATTCACCGCCAGCAACGATTGTTGGTCGACGGATTCGTACCCAGCGGTGGTCAACATGACTGTCACGAAGCATACCGTCCGAATTCTCATGTGGGCATTCTTCGTGATTGAGTGGATCAAAGATCCGAAGCAAATCGCCGTCGACCAAGACCGCGCGAGGGATCCATATATACTCACCGAAAGCCCGCGTTACTCTTTCCGCAATGCTTGTTTTTCCGTTGCCAGGAAATCCGAAAAGGAACATCCCGCGACCGCTGTTGACTGCCGGACCAAGTCGAGAAAGCAACTGTGGAGAAACGAGCAAATCGGAAAAAGCGGCTTTGAGATCGTCGCGACTGGGGTGCTGATGTTCTAGGGATTGCAAGCGAACGGATTCGACGTATTGACTAAGAGGGACGGGAGCTGAGCCAAAGTAGGTTGTCTTTTGCATGTGACGACGAGCGCGGTCGCGGCCTGCGTCGGTGAGCGTGTGGATATAGTCGTTCATGGCCGTTGCGCCCAAATACCCCGACAATTGCTGGAATTTCATCCTGTTCAAAGTGGGTTCGATAAAACAGAAGGGGAGCTTGATTTGTTCCGCGATGACCCGCCCCGATGCCTCTCCTCGATTAAACAAGAAACGCATGATGATTTCTTCCACGAGTTGGCCGCTAAGGCCAGCCATGTCAAGCGATGTCGGTTCGATGGGTACAACCGGTTCGTTGCGGTTTTTGGTTGCTTTGAAGTAGGGGCTCGAGATTTCGGCATCGGTCGGTTTGGACGGCGAGGATGGCGCGGAGGTCTGAGCTACAGACGGTCGTGAAAGGCTGCTTGCAATTCCATTGTGAGATGGGGAAGCAAGGCGATTGATACGCTCCAGCGCTTCCTCAAGACCCTGGGACGTACTTTTGGAAACTGAAGCGGGTGGGATTTGCCTCGTTTCAGGGTGGTTCGGCGTGGGAGGATTGAAGTGTGTCAAGGCAACTCTTTGAATCACAAGGAAGAACGCGTCAGGAAGGTACGCAGGGCGCGGAATCGGCTCATTTCGGGTGGTAAAACAGGCTTTCCGGCCTCAGTTCGCAAGTTATTTTTGGGGATGGATACCCAATCAGCAAAAGCGTCAAAAACGCAACCTGCATTCCGTTTTGGTACGCCCCAAAGCGATAGTTGCTGTCACGGTCAATGCGGCAACGGTGGCCTGTTCCTCAGAACCTTTTGCGAGGACGCGAGGGCTAATCCTACAAAAAAGAAACCATGCCAAAAAACCTTTTTTGCCCCTTGCACGTCTGGCATGGTGCCACTATCTTTTCGCCTCCTCGCAGCGAGCAACTTCGGTTGACCGCTGATACCAACCTTGGTTGGTTGAGTTTTCTGGTTCGGCTGAAAAGCCAACAAACTGGATAATAAGAGGGACCAACTGTTGACAGTAGCCGATACCCTCGGTTACAACGTTGACCCCAACTGAACAGCAGTTTGCGGCCGAGGTGTACTTGCAAGAGTGCGTGGAGGTTGCGAAACGTTGGTAGGTGGAACTGATCTTTGACAATCTGGTGGATGAGTTTTTAAATTGATGTTTATAGCAAACGTC
>JANMHA010000044.1:0-1921 GCA_031374925.1 Pirellula sp.
CAATCATGTCTGCCCCCGCCTGGCATTGAGCAACCGCTTCCTTCACAAGGATTCCGAGTGTCGCATCGTTATCAACATCGGTGCGACCGTGCCGGTCGCCAATGATGCCGCAGTGTCCATGATCAGTGAACTCGCAAAAGCAAACATCGGTGATCACCAGCAAGTCCGGGCGAGCGGCTTTGATCGCTCGAATCGCTTGTTGAATGATTCCATTCGGATCGTAAGCGTCGCTGCCGACCGAGTCTTTGTGTTCCGGAATTCCAAACAAAATGACCGCGGGAATACCGAGCTTTGCGATCGCATCCACTTCGCTTGGCAGATGATCGACCGTCATTTGCTCTTGGCCGGGCATCGACCGAATCGGCACTCGCTGATTTTGTCCGTGCCGCACAAACAGCGGCAGAATAAAGTCACGCGGATTCAATTCCGTCTCGCGAACCAAATCTCGTAGTCGAGGATTTGATCGCAACCGTCGCAGTCGTACTGATGGAAACCCGCCTATCGTTGAGGTGTTCTGCATTGTTTTCTTGATCCGATTCTTGTCGCACTCAGGCGATGATTATTGTCCTCTTTCGATCCACAAGTTCGTCTTGGCCAAGATACTCGGTTGGCGAGGGTGCGAACACCGAACCGCACGGCATCTCGGAATTCGTGATGAGCGAGGCTCGGCCACATCCGTGTCAAACTTTCTGTGACAACGTACAATCCCCCGCCGTATGGCGTTGATTCATTTCGAGTTTCCAAGGACGGCCTGCGATGATGTTGCCTGAGCGAGATTTTTCCCGAGATATCGAGTTCTCAAAGCTGTTGGTTCGAGACAGCGACGTGGATCTCACGATCGTGTCGTTGGAGATCGCTCGCGATGCAAATCCTCAATTGCAATTTGAAGCGACGCTGGACTGGATTGCGGTTCGATCAAGCGAGTTGGCAAGTCAAGTCGCCGCGGCGTGGTCCGAGATGGATGCGTTGCGTGTACTCTGCTCGATGATGGGTGAAACACACGGCCTGCGCGGCGACGCGGCGTCGATGTTGTCACCCGAATGCAGCTACTTGCCCGACGTGATCGCGCGGAAGCGCGGCATCCCCATCAGTCTGTCGCTCTTGTATATGGCCGTCGCGCAAGGAACTGGAATTGAATTGAAAGGGGTCGCCGCTCCACAGCATTTTCTGACACGCTTTGATGGCATTGAAGGTCCGGTTTTCATTGACGCTTTTGATGGCGGCCGGATTATGGACCGAGCAGAATGCCTCACCTTCTTGCACAATTTGACCAACATGCCGGAGTCGGAATTGAAGCCCTGCCTCAAACCAGTCGGGCCGCGAGCGATCGCCATTCGGATGCTCAACAATCTGAAAGTGCTCCATGCCAAACAGGACAATTGGTCGGCGGCATGGCAGGTTCAAGAGCGGCTCGTGGCGCTGAAACCGAGTTCTTACGAAGAACGCCGCGATATGGCCTTTGTGGCGTTGAAGTGCGAGCGGAGTCAGGTCGCGATCGAACTGCTCGACGAGTGCCTCGCGGAGTGCCCTGAAGATCAATCGGGGCTGTTGAATCTGCACATTGAAGAGGCCAAGCGACAACTCGCTCGCTGGAATTGATGTGCGGGCGGCAGCCCAAAATCGCTCGGCTATTCCACCGACTTTACGGCGTCAGTATTAGCCTCAGCAGGGGCGGGCTTGTTGTCGGCAGGTACAGCAGGCTTGGGCGTCGTCTTCTTGGCTGACGGATCGGGCTTGGCTTGAACGGCGACCGGTTCTTCCTTCGGCACAATCGGAGGTGCCGCTGGCGTGATGCGATCATTGGCCGGAAGGTGGGTTTGCTGCCATCCCGTGATTGCCTTCAATTGATCGGCAGAGAACTGCTTACCTCCGGAGTTGAGGACGTGTGCCGCCATCAACACGATCTGCTCGTAAGCCTCTT